>NZ_JAFMPN010000007.1 GCF_017351175.1 Desulfovibrio sp. Huiquan2017
AAGTCGGTTCCCTGCGCGTGGTTGCCGACGCGGACGGCGACGTGATAAAGGAAGTCCTCTACGATCCCTTCGGCGGGATCATCGAGGACACCAATCCGGGCCTGCGCGCGGGCATAGGCTTTGCAGGTGGCCTGCATGACCGGGACCTGGGCTTTGTCCGCTTCGGCTGGCGTGACTACGACACCTTCACCGGCAGGTGGACCGCGCCCGATCCCATCGGGGACAGGGGCGGCGATCCGGACTGGTATGGGTATTGTTTGGATGATCCGGTGAACGCCAACGATCCGACAGGGCTGCTGCCGTTTCTTCTGCCCTTTGCGGCAGGCATGGCAGGCGCGACCGCCATTGGTGCCACCGGATCGTACCTGGCGGCCAAGGCTGCGGATTGGTTCGGCAAGAAGACCGACAAGGATTACGGCAAGGACAAGCCCACGGCCACCGAAGGCGTCCATGATGCCATGGACAAGGTGATCGGGATCAATTCCGGCATTGTCGGCGCGGCAGGTGCGGCAAAGGCGGCTACTGCGGCAGCGGCTACTGCGATGCAGCATCCGGATAAGTTGGCAGCGGGCTCGAAAGCGGCAGCAGACTTCGCCTCCGGTGCTTTGGAGCCGGGACCGCCTCCTGCGTCTTGGCCTGGCTATTGGGGCAGCGGGACACGTAAAGCGTATGATGAGTATAACGATTGGAGAAAGAAGAAATAATGCGAGTGAAAGTGTCTGAAATAGGTCTGGGGCTGACCCTGGTTGCAGCAGGAACGTTTGGATTATTGAATGGAACTATGCACCATTACGATGTCTCTATTATGTATCCGAAGCTGTTCGCATGGATGCTCATTGGGGTTGGAATAGCCGTCCCCGTTTTGGCCTGGTTTTTACGCTCCCCCTCACGTAGCAATCCGAAAGATAAATAAAAAAGTCGCCCTACCGAGATCTCGATAGAGCGGCTTGCATTTTGCCGTGTCGGGACGTTAGCAAGGCGTTCGTCTTTTCCCCCTTTCCGTTAGAGCGCAGCCTGAAAGGCCCCATGGGGGAGCAGCCATGTCCCTATCTTTTGCTTACGACAGTTTGTAGACCTGTTTCACCTTGGGCGTTCCCTCAACGCAGGCAAAAACGATCTCGGCGAAGCGGGTTAATGGGTTCTGGATCAGGAAAAGCCGTCGGACGCCGCACCTGCGGGTAAAGGTGTCGGTTACGGCGAACGGTGTCCGAAAACAACGAAAAAGCGCCTGTCCTTCAAAAGAAGGACAGGCGCTCATGCCGTTCAGGGCGTAGTTCGCGAACTACCAGCGGGGGCGTTCTTCGCGGGGTTTGGCTTCGTTGACCTTCAGATTGCGGCCACCGAATTCCTTGCCGTCGAGAGCCGCGATGGCTTCCCGAGCGCCGGCATCGTCCATTTCCACAAAACCAAAGCCACGGGGACGACCGGTTTCACGATCTTCGACCAGCTTGACAGAAGTGACTTCGCCAAACGCTTCGAAGGCGGTACGCACTTCGGCTTCAGTAGAGGTCCAGGACAGGTTGCCGACATAAAGCTTCTTAGACATGCAAATTCTCCAAAATAATGAGGATGTATGGCGCCCGTGCGCCGAAAAAAGGGAGCCGCGTACAAGATGCGTACACGGCTCCTCGATAGACTTGTAAACTTAAAACCAGCGCTGGCCACAATTTGACCGCGCCTTCACGGGTGCGGCTGGTGCAAGGTGCATTAATCGACTATTTATTGCTTCAAGTCAAGCCATATTCAATAAAAATAAAAATATTTATAAAAAATATCCAAACCCAGGAAAGCGGCTCAGGTCCCCCGGGATGTTTCACGAGGGGGAGACGGTGGCCCGTGGCCGGAAAGTTCCTGCGACGGGCGTCTTCGGGGATCGAAAAAGACCTCAACAACGGCGAAAGGACCGAGGCATCGCGACCCTCCCGGGCACGGGGCCCGGTACGCCCACCGGGCACGCTCAACTCAAACCGACCTCAGTGAAGCGTTCGTCGGCTTGCAGGTTGTCGAAGAACGAAACATGGTGCCGCTTGTTGTTCATCCTCAGGCTCAGATTCGCCCGGCATCTCCCCGTATTGGGCTGGCGGGAGACGCTACGCTCGATGATCTCGCCCTGTTCCCCATGGATTCGATCCATCACTTCGTCGAGCAAGGCGAGGTCGCCCGTCCATTCGAGTCGCAGCGAAAAGAAGTGGTCCCCACGGATCGGAAGGCGATGGAGCGCGTACAGGGCGACCAGGACCAGCATGGTCAGCGGAACGGCGATGACGTATTCCCCCAGACCGACCGTCACACCGATGGCCGAAACAACCCAGATGGACGCGGCGGTCGTCAATCCGCGCACGAAATCCTGACTCTTCACTATGGTTCCGGCCCCGAGAAAACCGATGCCCGTGATGACGCCTGCCGCCGTGCGGGCGGGATCCATGCGGATGGCCGACTCCGCATCCATGTTCATTTCCATGGAAAGCTTCTGGAACGTCACAATGATGGCCGCAGACCCCATGCACACCAGAATGTTTGTCCGCAGTCCCGCAGCCCGTCCGCGCACCTGACGTTCCAACCCGACCAAACCGCCCAAGACCATGGCCACCAGTAAGCGGGCGACGAAAATCCAATCGTTGCTGATGATATCCATTATATATGACATGAAACCTCTCGCTTTTCCTCGCCGACGACGCCACGGCCAAAGGGCTCCCTGGTGGTTGCAACGCAACCCCGGAACCATGCCGTGGCCGCCTTCCCGAAGGGGAACCGGCACTTCTACCCATATGCCCCCGCACGGAGTCTGTCATCTTGAAAAAACAGCGTTTCAGCCAACATACGCCGGAAAAACAGCCGCCAGAGGAAATACATCGGCTGCCCGCCGTTTTTGGGCCGTGATTTGGAGATTGTCGTCGGATCCGCACGCCGCCCGATGGATCATATGAATATCCTCTATACCACTGTTGACCTGTCGCCGGGCGGGAAGATCTCCGATGACATGGAAATCCCGGATTGCTACGCTTACCATGCAGGCACGACGACGATCACGTCCGGGACGCCTCAATACGGGCAGCCCACGAGAATATACGGGCACAAGGAAGATTTTCGAACAAGATAGACGTCACCGGCTTGTCGGGAATCAGCTTGCAGGATCATGTTTCGGTCTCCCCGTCCCTGGAATTTTCCGGGGCAGAGAGCACAAGCAAGGCGGTCGATATCGACTTCAAAATCGGCCTGGGTTTCTCCGCCGGCGGCGACAAAGGAAAAGGCAAGGCGTCCGGGGGCTTTTCCCATTCCTCAAAGCAGGAGGACTCCAAGTCCGAGACAACATCGACCACTCACTCCTTCACCCGGAATGTAACTTACACGGCGTCCCTGAACATCGATTTCCAGAAGGGCACGAAATATCTGGCCCGGATAAGCGCCCAAATGCGGCCCGTCACTAGACCCTTCACGGCGACAGGCACGCTGTCCCTGCCGGGCGGCAAGACCTTGTCGCGTGAACTGAACGGGACCTGGAAGGGGTCTGAATTCATGCAGAGCAAGATCGAGCTTGTCGATTCCTAGGCCCGACCTTCCCACGCACCGGCAGGCGGCCCCGGATTCGCTCCGGCGGCCGCCTTTTCATTGCGCCACGCGGAAATCAACCCCAGATCTTCTCGGGCATGTATGGGTGGGTGCCCTCGACGACTTCCAGGCCGGACTTGGCCTGGATCTTGGTGATCACGTCGTCGGCGTGAGTACAATGGTCCGACAGACACGGGCCGATGTGTACCACGGTGGGCTGCTCCTTCAGGGGGACATTCCAGAGCTTGACCTGGGCCAGCCGCTGGACGATGGACGCGCCCGGACAGCCGCCGCAGTTGAGAATGCCCAGGACCTCGGCCTCTTTGCCCGCATAGCGCGCGAACTGGCCCTCGCGCCGGTTGAAGGCCACCAGGCAGCGGGAACAGCCGATACAGACGTCGTCCATGGTGTTGCGGCATCCGATGATAAGAATCTTTTCCATACGAACCTCCTGTGGGTAATCATCCTTCCTGCTTGTTTCATTTCGACGCATGAGTCAATATTCATACCTTACCGCGCGCCAACTCCTTTTCCTCGCTCCATCCGGGGTTGCCCAACCCGGCTTTTAGCACCGGTTCACGACCGTTCCCCCGGCATTGGGCGTCTACATGGGGCAAAGCTCCGGGGGCGAGAGCATCAGGCGGGGCCGGGTCAACTCCCGGCGGCCTCGTTTCGGCCTGCGCGCCGCAGGCGGACGGCGGATAGGGGGGGCAGTGGAACCGCCGGTTCCGTCGTGATTTTCGGGAGGATGTGCAACCATGTGCAATACTTGAAAGGAGTGGCAAGTTGTGGTGGACTGTACAGCATGTCGGTGCTAGGTTTCATCCCCCGGCAAGATTGGAGGTCTTTCCATGTTTGGTTTCTTCACCAATTATAAAAAAGCGGCCATGAAGTTTCTTTCCCAGCATCAGGTTGGCCAACGACTTTTCTCCACCGGCGACGGCGGACGGAAAATGCGTTTCCTACGCGAAAAGGGCTATGTGATCTCCGAGCGGGTCTCGGAGAATCGCTGGGTCCATGAAATCGTGAAAAAGCCCTAGCCCCTTCCGGCGGGCGGGCCGACTCTTCGGCCGGTCCCGTTCCCCTCTTCTCCCCTTTCCGCCCGGTGCCCCCTTGATCCGCCCTTCTCCCTGATGGGAGTAGGGTCCGATTTTCTTGTTCCCGAGCGATTCTCCTCTTTTTTCACGCCCTGCCGACGGGTATGTGAACTCCCTCGCAAAGCCCTTGCCAGCCTTGGCCTGGCCCCTTGTCATGAGAACGATTTTCAAACAACCCACTCAACTGGTTCCTGTTTTATTTCAGGCTGTTGAATGGTGTTTGAGAACTATTCCCATCTCGTATTTTATGCTTGACGAATCCCTGACATCTAACATACCGGGCAAGTAGGTATTAATACCTCGTAGTTGAGTAGGTATTTTAACCTACCCAACCGGGGGAATTTAAGACCGGATATTTGCGCGGCGGGAAATGCCGCGTTTGGGGGCCGGAGGTTCCCGCAAACGGGACCAGGGGGAACGGGCCGAGGAGGCCGGTTCATTGCCATCAACGCTTTTGAGAAAGGGATCGACACATGGCAAACGGTAAACGGATATTGCGATTGACCGTCATCGTGATCGCGCTGGCCGGTGTGCTCGGCTTCCAGTTGGAAGCCATGGGCATGCTCCACACGGCGGACCAGGCCGCCGGGCGACCTGACGTGATCAAGATCGACACCATCGCCAGACTGGAGACACTGGAGCAACCCGCGGCCGTGTTCCGGCACGACGCGCATACCAAGGCCCTGAAGGATCAGGGCATGAGCTGCGAATCCTGTCACAGGAAGGACGAAAAGGGCAACCTGATCCTGGCCTTCGACCGGCGGGAAGGCGAAGCGTCCCCGGAGACGACCGCGTCCGGGCTCAAGGATCTCTACCACAACGGCTGTATTTCCTGCCACGTCGCCAGCGAGGAAAAGGGCTTCAAGTCCGGCCCCAAGGCGGGCGAATGTCGCAGCTGTCACCAGGAGCGGCCCGAGGCCGCCGACCGGGTCGCGGCGGGCATGGACAACGCGCTTCACTTCGTCCACTGGAATTCCCAGCTCATCCCGGCCGACGCGGGCAAGGACACCAACTGCGGCGCATGCCACAAGAAGGCGGGCGAAGAGGACAGTTGGCGCTTCTCCGAGACGGCCAAGACCGAGCCCCTCAAGGACGTCTTCCACAACCAGTGCGTGACTTGCCATGAAACCTACATAGAAAAGAAGGCCGACCGCTCCGGCCCGGTGCAGTGCGCCGGTTGCCACGGCGAGAAGCAGACCGCCGAACGCGCGGTCGAGCTGGCCAAGAACCTGAAGGCCATGGGCGGCACCCTGCCGCGCCTGCCGCGCAAGCAGCCCGACGCCGTACTCCTGGCCCCCGAGACCAAGCCCGGGGCCGCCGCCGAAAAGCCGTCCGGCATGGCGCCGGTGGCCTTCGACCACAAACTCCACGAGGCCGAGACCGCGTCCTGCCTGACCTGCCACAAGGACGGCGTCAACGCCAAGCTGAATACCTCCTTCGACGCCCTGCACGATGTGAGCGACCCGGCCACCTGCGTGGGCTGCCATGCCCAGGCGCAGAAGAAGCCCGAATGCGCGGGCTGCCATGACGCCCGTCCGGCCGCCGAGGCCCTGTCCAAGGACTCTTGCGCCACCTGCCACAACGCGGGCGCGGGCAAGTCCGTGCTTCCGCTCATGGCGAGCGCGCCCCTGAATCCCGCCGCCATGTCCAAGGAAGAGCGGGCGGCCGAGGCAGCCAGGGTCATCGCGGACCGTTCCGAAACCCAGGCCATGGTCGCCGAGAAGGACATCCCCGAGTTCGTGAACATCGGCGCGTTGGCCGATCAGTATCAGCCGAGCAAAATGCCCCACCGCAAGATCGTCATGAGCCTGTACAAGGGCATGCGGGGCAGCAAGCTGGCCGCGACCTTCCATGCGACCCCCGAGGCCGTGTGCGCCGGTTGCCACCACAACGCCCCGGCTACCCTGACGCCGCCCAAGTGCGCCTCCTGTCACGGCAAGGCCTTCGAAAGCGAAGGCAGGCCGGGACTCAAGGCCGCCTACCACGGCCAGTGCATGAATTGCCATAAAGAAATGAAGCTCGAAAAGCCCGCTGCCACCAACTGCGTCGCGTGCCACGAGAAGAAAACCAACTAGCCGAAGGAGTACACGATGTTACGCAGAACCTTCCTCGGATTGTTGGGCGCCGCGGGCGCGAGCGCAGCGCTGGCCACCCCGGCCAAGGCCGCGAACAAGCACTTCGGCCCGCACCCCGACACCCATGGCGTGCTCTTTGACGCCACCCGCTGCATCGGCTGCCGTCAATGCGAACAAGCCTGCAACGAGGTCAACGAACTGCCCGCTCCGGCCAAGCCGTTCGACGATCTGACCGTGCTCGACGTCGAACGCCGGACCGACGACAAGACCTATACCGTAGTCAACAAATACCAGACATCCAAGGGCGTGTTCTTCCGCAAGAACCAGTGCAACCACTGTCTGGAACCGGCCTGCGCCTCGGCCTGCTTCGTCAAGGCCTTCAAGAAGCAACCCAACGGCGCGGTGACCTACGACGCCTCGGTCTGCGTGGGCTGCCGCTACTGCATGGTGGCCTGCCCGTTCTCGATCCCGACCTATGAATATGACGAACCGCTGACCCCCCGGGTGCGCAAGTGCACCATGTGCTACCCCCGCCTCCAGGAGGGCAAGCTCCCCGGCTGCGTGGAGCGGTGTCCCAAGGAGGCCCTGACCTTCGGCCTGCGCGAGGAGTTGATCAAAATCGCCCGCAAGCGCATCGAGACCTACCCCGACCGCTACGTGGACCACATCTACGGCGAGCACGAGATGGGCGGCACGAGCTGGATGTACCTGTCCGGCGTACCGTTCTCCGAGATCGGCATGCGCGAGGACCTGGGCACCGCCTCGGCCCCCGAACTGACCGCCGGTCCCCTGGCCGCCGTTCCCATCGTGGTCGGCCTGTGGCCCGTGCTCCTGGGTGGCATCTACGCCGTCAGCCAGCGCAACGCCAAGGTGGCCAACGAAGAACGCGTCAAGGCCGTCAAGGACGCCCTCAGACGGGCGGGCGACGAGGCCGAAAAGAAGCTTCACGAGGAGCTGGGCAAGGCCGAGCAGGCCAGCCAGCGGCGCATCGAGGTCGAGGTCAAGAAGGCCGTCGAAGAGGCGCTCGCTCCCAAGGAAGAGGACGCCGGAACCAACGAGGAGGAGTCCTAGATGTCTGTCGAAACCACTGCGGTGGCGAAGAAGTCCCTCTTCACGCCGTTCAATCTTATCGCAACCGTCATTCTCATCGCCGGGCTGGTGGTCACGGTGATGCGCTTCACCGGCGGTCTGGGGACCGTCACCAACCTGGACCAGAACAACCCCTGGGGCCTCTGGATCGGCTTCGACCTGCTCTGCGGCGTGGCCCTGGCCGCGGGTGGATACACCACCTCCGCCGCCTGTTATCTCTTCGGCCTCAAGCGCTACCACGCAGGCGTGCGCCCGGCCATTCTGACCGCCTTCCTGGGGTATGCCCTGGTGGTCTTCGCCCTGGGCTACGACGTTGGCCGCCCCTGGCGGCTGCCCTATCCCATCTTCGTCCAGCAGGGCACCACGTCCCTGCTCTTCGAGGTGGGCCTGTGCGTCATGATCTACCTGAGCGTGTTGTTTGTCGAATTCACGCCCGCCCTGTTCGAATGGCTGGGCATGAAGAAGATCCGCAACATCGTGGTCAAGGCGACCCTGGCCCTGACCATCCTGGGCGTGATCCTGTCCACGCTGCACCAGTCTTCCCTGGGCGCGCTGTACACCATCGTCCCCTCGAAGCTCCACCCGCTGTGGTACTCCCAGTACCTCCCGGTGTTCTTCTTCGTGTCGAGCATCTGCGCGGGCCTGTCCATGGTCATCTTCGAGGGCACCCTCTCCCACAAGCCCATGCACCACTTGATGGACAAGGAGTACCTGGACAACCACGATGGCCTTATCCTGGGTTTCGGCAAGGCCGCTTCCCTCGTGCTGTTCGGGTACTTCGCCATCAAGGTTATCGGCCTGGCCTACGACAACAACTGGCACTACCTGGCCACCGGCTACGGCGCGTGGTTCCTGGTGGAGATGCTCGGTTTCGTGGCCCTGCCGTCCTTCCTGTACGCCGTGGGCGTGCGGGACAAGAATCTGACCGTGATCCGCTGGGCCGCCGGACTGACCGTGCTCGGCATCATCGTCAACAGGTTCAACATCTCCATGGTCGCCTTCAACTACCAGCTCCCTGCCGCCCAGCGGTACTTCCCGAGCTGGGGCGAGATCACCATCTCCCTGTTCGTGGTGACCATCGGCGTGTTGGCCTTCCGGTTCATTTCCACCAAGATGCCCATCTTCTATGAGCATCCGGACTACAAGGGCGAACACTAGGAGGTTGCCATGGAATTCTACACTCTCCAAGACTACTACACGTTCACCAAGGGGACCGTGTACCTGATCATGGGCGGCATCCTGGTGGCGGCGACGCTGTACTGGCGCTTCCTCATGGGCGGCAACAAGAAGGACGACTAGCCTCACGGGCCATCGTTTAAAAACCAACGATTTGACAATCAAGGAGTAGCGGAAATGTATGATTTCCTGACCGGGCCGATGCTCTGGGCGACGTTTATCGTCAGCTTTGGCGGCCTGCTCGTTCGCACCGTGATGTATGTCAAGGGCCTCAACTGGCAGCTCGACCGCGTGGCGTACCGTCCCAACATGAAATACGGCATCCGGGGGGGCGTGCGCTCCATCCTGGCCTTCATCATCCCGTTCAAGGCCCGGCTGTGGCAGACCCGCCCCGGCTTCACCCTTCTCTTCTTCGCCTTCCACATCGGGCTGCTGGTCACCCCGGTCTTCCTGGAAGCGCACAACGTGATGTTCAGGAACGCCTTCGGTTTCAGCCTGCCCGCCCTGCCCACCGGGGTGGCCGACGGACTGGCCTGGGTCTGCCTGGTGGGGGGACTGTTCCTCCTGCTGCGACGCATAGCCTTCCCCGAGGTGCGCATCCTGACCACCTTCTACGACTACCTGCTGCTGGTCATTTCGGTGATGCCCTTCATCACCGGCCTGATCGCCCGGTACGAGATGGGGAACTACGACTTCTGGCTCGCCGCGCACATCGCGAGCGGCGAAATCTGGCTCCTGGCCCTGCCCTTCACCAAGCTCAGCCACGTGGTGCTGTTCTTCATGTCCCGCATGCAGCTGGGCATGGACTACGGCATCAAGCGCGGCGGCATGAAGGGTACGGACATGGCCTGGTAACCGGGCTTCAGCTTACATAACGGAGAACCGAAATGCCTGAAGGTATATTTTGCAACAAGACGCCGATCAACACCGAGGAACAGCTCAAGGCGACCCTCGGCGATAAGGGCGGCAAGCAATATTACGAAGAGATGAACCACCTGGATGTGGACACGGACAAGCTCTGGTCCACCATCCAGAAGACCATGAAATCCCGGACCAAGACATGGCTCGACATCTGCGCCCACTGCGGCCTGTGCGCCGAGTCCTGCTTCCTGTACCAGGTCAACGGTCGGGTGCCCGAACAGGTCCCGTCCTATAAGATCCAGTCCACCCTCGGGGTGATGGTCAAGAAGAAGGGCAAGGTGGACAACGCCTTCATGCAGATGTGCATGGAGACCGCCTGGTCCAAGTGCACCTGCTGCAACCGCTGCGGCATGTACTGTCCCCACGGCATCGACGTGGGCGTCATGTTCAGCTACCTGCGCGGCCTGCTCTATTCCCAGGGCTTCGTACCGTGGGAGCTGAAGATCGGCTCGGGCATGCACCGCGTCTACCGCGCCCAGATGGACGTGACCACCGAGGACTGGGTGGAGACCTGCGAGTGGATGGCCGAGGAGAACGAGGAAGATTGGCCGGGCCTGGAGATTCCCGTGGACAAGGTCGGCGCGGACATCATGTACACCTGCAACGCCCGCGAGCCCAAGCACTACCCCGAGGACATCGCCGAGGCGGCCATCCTCTTCCACGTGGCGGGCGAGAACTGGACCGTGCCTTCGGAGGGCTGGGAACAGACCTCCCTGTCCATGTTCGCCGGCGACTGGGAGTGCTGCAAGGACAACGTCCTGAACGTCTACTCCGCGCTGGAGCGCCTCAAGCCGAAGCGTGCCATCGGCACCGAATGCGGCCACGCCCACCGCGCCACGGTCATCGAGGGCCCCTACTGGGCGGGCCGTCCCGACGGACAGCCGCCCGTGCCGTACATCCACTACGTCGAATGGCTGGCCGAGGCCCTGCGCTCCGGCAAGCTCAAGATCGACCCGTCCAAGCGGATCAAGGAACTGGTCACCCTTCAGGACTCCTGCAACTACGTGCGCAACCAGGGGCTCAAGGACGTCACCCGCGAGATCCTCAGCTACATCGTCGAGCCCGGCTACTTCGTGGAGATGTCTCCCAACAAGGAGCACAACTACTGCTGCGGAGGCGGCGGCGGGTTCAACGGCATCGGCCTGTACCGAGCGCAGCGCAACGTGGCCCTGCGCAAGAAGATGGAACAGATCCTCGACACCGGCGCCAAGCTGGTCATCGCCCCGTGCCACAACTGCTGGGACGCCATCCGCGACCTGGAGGAAGAGTACAAGATCGGCATCCGCTGGTCCTTCCTCAAGCCGCTGATCATCAAGATGCTCGACGTGCCCGAGCACCTGCGCCCCACCGAGGAATAACCCGGAGACCGTGTAACCAAAGGACGAGGTGAATTATGTTCAAGAAGATTCTACTGGCGACCAGCGGTGCTCCGTCCACCTTCGGCGCCGCACGGGTGGCCTTCGACATGGCCAAACGCTACGGGGCCGAGGTGGTCGTCTTCCACGTCATGGGCGTGCCCACCAAGGCCTACTCCCAGGTGGTCAACGACGTGCGCACCGGCGAGGAGATCGAGGTGGACGACGAGTACCGCGCCTGGGTCGAGGAGGAACTGAAATCCACCTTCGAGAAGCAGATCGAGTCGGTCCAGTACGCCAAGATCGTGACCACCACGGGCGTGCCCAGCCGCGAGATCCTGCGCGCGGCGCGGTCCGAGGACGCCGACCTGATCGTCATGGGCGCGAGCTCCGGCGACTCGTCGGCCTACCGCAAGGGCTACCCCGGATCGACCCTCCAGCGCGTGGCCAAGGCGGCCCGCTGCCCGGTCATGACCGTGCACCGCGAGACCGCCTCCTACTGGGGCGGATTCGGCAACATCGTCTTTGCCACCGACTTCTCCAAGCAGGCGGACAGCGCCTTCAGGTTCGCCCTGAATTCGGCCAGGGAGCTGGACTGCGACCTGACCCTGTTCCACGCCCTGGACATCAGCGGCAAGGTCCTGGACCAAAACGCCATTGAGGACCGGCTCATCGCCGCCCGGGCCCGCATCCGCGCGGCCTACGTGCCGCTGATGGGCGATTTCAAGAACTTCGACATCGAGGTCTGGGAAGGCGTGCCCTACGTGGAGATCGTCAAGATCGCCCGCGAGCGCAGCGCCGACCTGATCGTCCTGGCCCACCACTCGCTCGAACTCGACCCGGAAAAGGCGCGCATCGGCTCCACCATGGAGCAGGTCATTCTGCGCGCCGGTTGCCCGGTGGTCAGCGTGAGCAAGCCGGACAAGGTCTAGACAGTTGAAAGAGACGCGCCCGGCGTGTGCCGGGCGCGTCGAGTGAAATATAAATGCCGCAGCCGGCCTTGGCGGGAGCGACTGCGGCAAATCAAGAATCAAGGAATTGATTCGCGAGTACCAGGAGGAACATCATGTCCAAGAAGATTCTCATAGTCGACGACGACCAGGAAATCCGCTCGTACCTGTCAGAATTGCTGGGCGACAACGGCTACGCGACCGTAACCGCGAACGACGGCGCCGAGGCCGTGGAGATCGCCAAGGCCGAACAACCCGACCTGATCACGCTGGACCTGGAGATGCCCAACGAATGGGGCCCGCGGTTCTACCGCAAGATCAGCCAGGATGATGCGCTCAAGCGCACCCCGGTGGTGGTCATCAGCGGCCTCAACGCGATCCAATACGCTATTCCGAAGGCCATCGCAAGCCTGACGAAGCCTTTTGAGCCCGCTCAGTTGCTGAAGATTGTCAAGGACGCCATCGGCTAGCGGGGCGGCCGGACACGGCCCCGTCGGCCCGCGAGCCGGACACGGCTCGCGGGCCGAATTTTCCGACTTGAACTCGCGCGCAGGTTGAGTATACCCTTGCAGGCGTAGCGGGATTGTCCCGCCACTCGAAACCAGGTTGAGCTCATGCCAAAAAAAATCATGGTGGTGGACGACGATCCGGACATCGTCGATTACCTCGTCAGCGTATTCGAAGATCACGGATACAAGACCTGCCGCGCTTCCGACGGAGTATCCGCGTTCGAGGTGGCCATGGCTGAAAAGCCGGACCTCATTACGCTGGACATCGAAATGCCCCATGAATGGGGACCGCGTTTCTACCGTCGGCTGACCAGTGAGAAGGAGTTCTCGGACATCCCGGTGATCGTCATCTCCGGGCTGTCGGGAATCCATCTGGCCATACGGCGGGCCGTGGCGACCATCAAGAAGCCCTTCGACCCGGCGGATGTGATCCAGATCGTACACGAGGCGCTGGGGGAATAGCCCGGCCCGGTAATCCTGGACTGAAGAGCTTTCCGCAGGAAAGCGGTCGCGCGGGCGGCCGACGGGAACGCTCTCCCGGAGGGTATGATGGACTTCAAACGACTGCTGCTCGTGGATGACGAGGAAGGCGTCCGTCGCTTCCTCGGTCTCTCGCTGATGGATCTTGGCTACGAGGTGGAAACCGCCGCCAACGGCCGGGAAGCCCTCGACCTTTTCGATTCCTTCCAGCCCAATATCATCTTCACCGACATCAAGATGCCCGTCATGGACGGCATCGAGCTCCTCAAGGCGGTCAAGGAACGCTCTCCGGACACCGAGGTGGTCATGATCACCGGGCACGGGGACATGGACCTGGCCATCGAATCCCTCAAATTCGACGCCTCGGACTTCATCACCAAACCGATCAACAACGACGTCCTCGAAATCTCGCTGGAGCGCGCCCGCGAACGCTACAGCATGAAGCTGCAACTGCGAGAGTACACCGAAAACCTGGAAAAACTGGTCGAGGAAAAGACCGACCGCATCGTGGAGCTGGAGCGCCAAAACGCCGCCTGCCAGGTGGTCCAGAGCATGTCCACGGCCCTGTTCGACGCGGCTCAGGAGGCGGACACGAGCTACGGAGTGTTCAACGAACTGCCCTGCCTGGTGTCCGTCCACAACCGCTACCTGGAAATCGTGGCCCACAACAGACTGTTCGAGGAACGGCTGGGCAATCAGGTGGGCAACAACAGTTTCGACATCTACTCGGACCGCACCTCGCCGGGCAACGCCTGCCCGGTGCAGCGCACCTTCCAGACTGGCAAGGGCCAGCGGAGCAAGGAAAATTTCCTGGGCAAGGACGGCGAGGAAATTCCGGTCACGGTCTACACCGCGCCCCTGCCCAACAAGGACGGCGAGATCGAACTGGTCCTGGACATCTCCGTGGACATGACCGAGCTCAAGCGCCTGCAGGACGAGCTGTACACCACCCAATACAAATACCGCCGCCTGTTCGACGAGGCCCCCTGCTACATCACCGTGCAGGATGCGGACCTGAACATCGTCGAAGCCAACCGGCTGTTCAAGCGGGACTTCGGCGAGGTCGAGGGGCATTTCTGCTTCGAGGCGTACAAGCACCGCGACGAGCCGTGCGAGGGGTGCCTGGTGGATAAAACCCTGCTCGACGGTGAATCGCGCCAGCGGGAGACCGTGGTCACCACCCTGTCCGGCGAGCAGAAGCACATGCTCGTCCAGGCCGCGCCCCTGCACGACGCCTCGGGCCGCATCTTCCAGGCCATGGAGCTGTCCACGGACATCACCGAAATCCGCAAGCTCCAGGACCACCTGACCTCGCTGGGCATCATGCTCGGCTCCATGTCCCACGGAGTCAAAGGCATGCTGACCTCGCTGGACGGCGGCATCTACCGCCTGGAATCGGGGCTCCGAAAAGGAGACGCCGAGCGCGTGGACGCAGCCACCAAGACCTTGAAGTCCATGATCGGCCGGGTCAAGAAGATGGTCCTGGACATCCTCTATTACGCCAAGTCCCGCGAACTCGAAACCGAGACCGTGGACGCGGCCCGGTTCCTGAACGACACGGCGGACGTGGGCGCTGCCCGGGCGGCATCCCACAGCGTGGAATTCGTCCGCGACATCCCCGCGGACCTGGGCACCGTCCAGGCCGATACCGCGGCCCTGTCCGCCGCCCTGGTCAATTTCCTGGAGAACGGCGTGGACGCCTGCGAGGGGCGGGAAAACGGCAGGCTGACCCTGTCCGCCCGGCGCGGGGAGGACGGCCTGGTCATCACCGTGACGGACAACGGCGCAGGCATGGACAGGGAGACCCGGGACAAGATCTTCACCCTGTTCTTCTCGTCCAAGGGCAAGCGGGGCACGGGCATCGGGCTGTTCATCTCCAACCAGACCATCGAGCAGCACGGCGGGTCCATCCGGGTGGAGTCCACCCCGAACCAAGGCTCGACCTTCATCATCACCCTGCCCGCCCGGGCCGGGCAATAGCGGGGGAAGGAGGGCCCGTCGGAGACGGCTCGATTGATTGTCGCGGTGTTTTTCCCTATGCTTCCCGGACGCGCACCGCGCGCCCACCACTTTTCACCGCCGGGGACACAGACCATGAAATTGACCACACGCAGCCGTTACGGCACCCGATTGCTCCTGGACATCGCCCTCCACTCCGAGAACGGCAGTCCGGTCCCGAGCAAAGATACGGCAGAACGCGAAGGGCTGTCCCTGAAGTATCTGGAAAAATTGATCAAGATGCTCAAGCAGGCGGGCTATGTGAAAGGCAAGCGCGGACCCAACGGCGGCAACGTCCTGGTGCGTGAGCCCGAGGACATTTCCATCGGCGAGGTGGCCCGCATCCTGGACGGCGAGGAACAGGTCCTGGGCTGCGAGGGCGACCCTTCCACCTGTCCGCGCGCGGCCGTCTGCCTCAAGCGGTCCATCTGGGACGACGCCTCCCTGGCCATGTACAAGATGCTCGATTCCTATTCCCTGGCCGACCTGATGAAGGACGCCTACCTCTGTCCCGTGAACCCGCCCAGGCGTGCCGACTAGCCTGACCGGCCCGGACGGGCGGGAGAAAAACATGAAGGTGCTCAAGCGATTCCGCGAAAGCCTGATAGCGAAGATGATCCTGTCGGGCGGCGTGACGCTGACCCTGTGTATCCTCCTGTGGGCCGGATTCAACGTCTATTACTTCAAGAACAACGTGGTCTCCAACGTCATGTCCGACATCGAGATGGTGTCGGACACGATCATGCTCGCCCTGCACTACGCCATGATGCTCGACGATGAAGAGGACATCAAAGAGAACATCAACAACATCGCCAAGCAGGAAGAGATCGAAAACATCCGGGTCTACAACAAGAAGGGACGCATCGTCTTCTCCAACATCCCGGGCGAAATCGGCACGGTCATCGGCCAGGGGGCCCCGGCCTGCCGGGCCTGCCACCAGTACGAGCCGCCGCCCCCGGCCCTGCCCCTGCCCAAGCGCACCCGAATGATCGAGTCGGGCAACAGCCAGCTCATGGCCATCATGACCCCCATCGCCAACTCCGAAGGGTGCTCCCCCGGCCCGTGCCATGTCCACTCCAAGGACGAGCAGGTCCTCGGCCTGCTGGACGTCACCGTGAACATGGACGCCAAGAATTCCATGATCCGGATGTTCGAGCGGGCCAACATGGGCATCGCCGCGATGGTCTTCACCGCCACCTTCCTGGCCCTGTTCGCCTTCACGTACCGGTTCATCTTCCGGCCCATCAAACGGCTCATCACCGCCACCCGGGGCATCAGCGGGGATTCCGACTACACGGACATCGACATCGAGCAGGTGGACGAGATCGGCACCCTGGGCCAGGCCCTCAACATGATGGGCAAGCGGGTCGCGGACAAACACCGAGAACTTCTGGAACAGCGCGAGGAGTACCGCAACCTGTTCGACAACGTGCCCTGCCTGGTTTCGGTGGTGGATGCCGAATACCGGATTCTCCGCCACAACCTGGCCTACGAATGGCACTTCGGCAGCCCCGGAAACAAGCGCTGCTGGCAGGTGAACAAGGGCCGCCTCGAAAAATGCAAGGCCTGCCCCGTGGACCGGACCCTCCGCGACGGCCAGTCCCACATGTCCGAAGAATCGGGCATGTCCAAGGACGGCCACCCGATCCACTGGATTGTGTACACCTCGCCGGTCAAGAACAAGCGGGGCGAAGTGGTGGCCGCCATGGAGATGATGGTGGACATCACCCACCGGCGCGAGCTGGAGTCCAAGCTGGCCGCCTCCGAGCACCGCTACCACGCCATCTTCGACTCCATTCCCAACGCGGTCTTCGTCCTGAACCGCAAGACGCTGGAGATTCTCAACAGCAACGAATCATCCCAGGAGATGTACGGCTGGAGCCAGCTTGAACTGCGCGGCCGGTCCTTCATGACCTTCTTCCGCGAGGACGAGGCCCGGGACTGGGAGGAGGCCGTACGCACCCAGGCGGAGATCGAGCTGTGCACCCACGTGGACAAGTCGGACAGGCCGTTTTTCGTCTTCCTGAGCATCTCCCCGGCCCGCTTCGAGGGCAACGATACTCTCATCGTCACCTGCACGGACGTGACCCGCAAGGTCGAGGTGGAACAGCAGCTCATCCAGGCCAGCAAAATGACCACGCTGGGCGAAATGAGCACGGGCGTGGCCCACGAACTGAACCAGCCCCTGACCATCCTCCAGGCCATCTCCAACCTGCTCTCGCACCGGGCCGAGAACGGGGCCGAAGTCTCCCCGGAGATCATGCGCGAACTGGCCGAGGGCATCTCCACCCATGTGGACCGGGCGGCCAAGATCATCGAACATATGCGCGAATTCGGGCGCAAGGCCGACCTGCGGACCATGCCGGTGCAGGTCAACGAGGTCCTGGAACGCGGCTTCGAGTTCTTCAGCCAGCAATTGCAGGTCCACAACATCCGGGTGGTCTGGGAACTGGAAGAGGACCTGCCCCTGATCATGGCCGATTCGAACCGGCTGGAACAGGTGGTCATCAATCTCCTGCTCAACGCCCGCGACGCCATTGCGGATCGCTGGAAAGACGACAAGAACGCGGACAAGCGCATCCTGCTCCGTTCCTTCAGCACGCCCGAACGTATCGTCTTCCGCATCTGCGACACGGGCGCGGGCATCCCCCCGGCCATCCGCGAACGCCTCTTCGAGCCATTTTTCACCACCAAGAACGTGGGCAAGGGCACAGGGCTCGGCCTGTCCATCTCCTACGGCATCGTCACCGACTACGGCGGGAAGATCCGGGCCGACGCATGGGAGGAAGGTGGCGCCTGCTTCGAGATCGCCTTCCCCCGGGCCGAGTGCGGGCTGTAGCCGCCTCGGCCCCAGGCGCCTCTTCCGGCCGGGAATAGCTTCCCGGCCTTTTTTCTGCCCAATTTTCCGGCGGATGCGCGAAAACGCGAAGCCGAATGCGGAATATAACGTTTTCCTTCTGCCTCTTTTCCTTTTTTTATGCTACTTGGGCCTAAACCATCCCTTCCATCCGGTCCGGGGGCGAATGGACCGAAGGCGGGGAAACAACCGGGAGGAGGTATGGAGCGAAAAACCAAGTCGATCCTGCTGGTCCTGTTCGGCATCTTGATCGCCTTCCCCATCTTCAGCATGACCTATTACACCATGGTCAGGACTTCGACCCCGGAGTTCTGTGGGAGCTGTCACGAGATCCGTCCGGCGGTCATGGCCTGGAAGAGCTCGACGCACGTCAACAACGCGCAGGGATTCGTGGCCGACTGTATGGACTGCCACCTGCCCGCGCCCCAGGACACCGTCGATTTCTTCTTCACCAAGACCATGCACGGGATGAAGGACGTGTTCGCCCACTTCACGGGCGGAGCCGAGGACTACGACAGAGCGGTCATGCGCGAGCGCATCTGGGCGACCATGAAAAACGACCAGTGCATGAAGTGCCACCGGAACATCCTGCACCTGCCGGGCAAGCGCGGGGCCATGCTGGCCCACCGCCGGGTGCTCTACGCCGAAAACGGCCAGGAATACCGCTGCACCGACTGCCATCGGCACCTGGTCCACAACGACAGACAGTTCTTCGAGTACAAGCAGTTCCGCGCCCCCTATCGGGCCGAGGGGCTGCCCAACCTGGGTATCTAGGAGGTAGTGTATGTATCGCAGAATGACGTTCACCCTCGCCGCCGTGTTGGCCGTCATCGCCCTGACCGCCATCGCGTCCGGCGCGCAGAATTTCCCCAAAGTCCGCGAACTGCGCATGGACCGGGCCACCCCGCCCCAGGGCACGGCCTGCATCGAATGCCACAAACAGGAGACCCCCGGCATCTTCGCCGACTGGGCCATGAGCCGCCACGCCTCGGCAGGCATCACCTGCCTGGACTGTCACCAGGCCCAGCCCGGCGAACAGGACATCAGCGTGGCCCATGAGAAATACTACTCCATGGGCAACCTGCCCATGGGCGAAAAGCAGTACTTCGTGCCCGTTGCCGCGGCGGTCACGCCCAAGGACTGTTCCCGCTGCCACCCGGACGAGGCCAAGCAATACGCCAAGAGCAAGCACGCCAACACCATCGAGATCATCTGGAAGCTCGACCCGTGGCTCAACGGCGGCATGAACTCCGACAACGAACGCAAGACCGGCTGCTATTACTGCCACGGCACGGTGCTCAAGATGAAGGACGGCAAGCTCGATCCCGACACCTGGCCCAACGTGGGCGTCGGCCGCCTGAACATGGACGGCTCCCTCGGCTCCTGCACCAGTTGCCACACCCGGCACCGCTTCTCGGTCATGGAGGCGCGCAAGCCCGAAACCTGCGGCCAATGCCACCTCGGCCCGGACCATCCGCAGATCGAAATCTACAACGAGTCCAAGCACGGCGACATCTACCAAGCCTTCAAGCAGGAGTATAACTTCGACTCCGCACCCGGCGCCTGGACCCCGGGCGTGGATTACCGCGCCCCGACCTGCGCCGCCTGCCACATGTCCGGATCGGGCGATGTGGCCACCACCCACGATGTGACCGAACGCATATCCTGGGAGACCCAGGCCCCGCTGACGGTCCGGCCGTCCGAGTTCAAGCCGCTGCCGGCGGCCACGGACTGGAAGGTCGAACGCGACAAGATGAAGAACATCTGCAGCCAATGCCACGGCCAGTCGTGGATCGACGACTTCTACACCCAGCTCGACACCTCGGTGAAGGAGTACAACGAGGTCTACTTCAAGCCCGCCAAGAAGACCCTGGACGAACTCTATGAAAAGGGACTGCTCGACAAGACCAAGTACTTCGACGAGCACCTGGAGGTGGAGTTCTACGAACTGTGGCACCACGAAGGCCGCCGGGCCCGCATGGGCACCGCCATGATGGCCCCGGACTACGCCTGGTGGCACGGCTTCTACGAGTGCAAGCACCGCTACAACCGGTTCATGGAAGAGGCCCGCCACCTGATCGAGACCAACACCAAGGCCTACCGCTATCCCGACTTCCCCAACGCCACCGGCGACACAACCCGCCCGGCGCAGATCTTCGGCAAGCAGTAGGACGACATCCGGAAAACCGTTACCGGGGGGGCACTCGCCCCCCTTTTTTTGTTCCGGTCCCGCCCAAAATCTCGCACACATTGACCTTCCGCAAAAAAAACGCGATATTGATAATCAGAAGTCGCCGGACATTTTGGAGGGGAGATTCAGATGGACGATACTTCGGCACGCAGGCAGTTGAAACAGGCGCAACAGCGCATCGCGGAACTCGAAGCCGACCTTGCGCGTGCCGCCGAGGAGGCGTGCGAGGACCGCTACCATCTGGTCTTCGACCACGCTCCCGGCGGCATGGCCATCATCACCGAAAGAGGAGACATCCTCCTGTCCAATGCCGAAGCCAAGCGGTTCCTCGGCCTGTCCGGGCCCGACGGCAAGCACGACGCCCGGAATTTTTACGTCAACGTCAACGACCGCGATCAGCTCATCGAACTACTTCGGGAAAAGCAGCACATCCGCAATTTCCCCGTGCCCATGCGCCGCCTGGACGGCACGCCCATGTGGGCCAGCCTGAGCGCCCGGTCCATCGACTATGGCGGAGTCCGGGCCAACCTGATTTCCTTCACCGACATTACCGAGTACCGCCAGGCCCTGCACCGGCTGGAGCTGGACGAGATCCGCTTCGAAAAGCTCTATGCCCTGTCCGAAATGACTCAGCGACCGGAAAGCGAGATCCTCGACTTCGCCCTGGAGGCGATCACCGAGGTGACCGACAGCGAGATCGGCTACATCTACCGATTGAGCGACGACGAGTCGGAACTGCACCTCTATGCGTGGTCCAAGAACGTCTTGAAACAGTGCGCCATGAAAAATCCCCCCGAGGTTTACCTGGTCCGGGACACCGGCCTCTGGGGCGATCCAGTGCGGCAGCGCAAGCCCGTACTGACCAACGACTACCCCAACCTGCAATCCAAGCGGGGCTGCCCCGCGGGGCACGTTCCGGTCCGCAATCACCTGGGCGTCCCGATCCTCGACGAGAACCGTATCATCTACCTGGCCGGGGTAGGCAACAAGCATAGCGACTACACCGAAGACGACGTCCGGCACATCGAACTGATCATGAACGGCACCTGGCGCATCCTCCAGCGCCGCCGGTCCCGGGCGGAACTGAGAACAGCCCGGGCCGAACTCGAGGAAAAGGTCCGGCGTCGCACGGAGCGCCTCCAGCAGGTCAACCGCGAACTGGCCGGACTCAATCTCGAATTGATGAAAAAGGATCAGGAACGCGAACAGGCCCGCATGGAGCTTGTGCGCTACCAGCGGATCATCGAGACCAACCCGGACCTCATCTCGCTCATCGACAACAAATACCGCTACGTTATCGTCAACCAATCCTACACCCGCATCTTCGGCCTGGACCGGGAGGCCATCGTGGGGCAGTCCGTAGGCATTCTTTTCGGCAGCCAAGCCTTCGAGGAGCAGTTCCAGCCAGCCATCGACCGGGCCCTGGCAGGCGAAACCCTGACCAAGGCCACCTGGCTGAACCTCCCGGACCGGGGTGACCGGTACATGTCCATCACCTACCAGCCCGTGCGGGTGGAGAACGACGACACCCAATACGTCTCCTTCGAGGCCCGGGACATGACCGACCTCAAGCGTAGCGAAGAGGACCTCAAGGCCATCGCCGAGCGCCTGGACCTGGCCACGGACGCCGCCCACCTGGGTATCTGGGAATGGGACCTGCGCACCGACGACCTGCTCTGGGACCGTAAGATGTTCGATCTCTATCAAGCCGCGCCCCTGCCTCCGGAGGAGCTTTTCGACTTCTGGCGCAGTTGCATCCACCCGGACGACCTGGCCGCCACCGAACACCATTTGGCCCGCTCCATTGAGACCAAGGAGCCGCTCTATCTGGAATTCCGGATCATCCGAAAGGACGGCGAAACCCGCCACATCCGCCTGGAGGGACTGGTCCAGATGGACGACAGGGGCATGCCCATCCGGCTCATCGGCATCAGCATGGACGTCACCGAACAGCGCCAGATGGAGGACGAACTGCGGACCCTGGCCTCCACCGACCCCCTGACCGGGGCCAGCAACCGCCGCCAGTTCATGTCCCGACTGAACGAGGAATTCGAACGCTGCAAGCGATACAACACCTCCCTGGTCCTCCTCTCCCTGGACATCGACCACTTCAAGCGCATCAACGACACCTACGGCCACCCGGCCGGGGACGACGTGCTGAAGGACCTGGTCGCCCTGTGCAAGTCAACCCTGCGCACCACCGACCTCTTCGGCCGGGTCGGGGGCGAGGAATTCCAGGCCGCCCTGACCCAGACCCGCATCGGCGCGGGCGAGAACACCGCCGAGCGGCTGCGGCGACGCGTGGAGCGGCATGAGGTCAAGACCCACGGCCAAGCCATCACCTTCACCATCAGTATCGGCGTGACCGCCCTGGCCGACGACGACAAGTCCATCGAAGGATTGCTCAAGCGGGCCGATGACGCCCTGTACCAGGCCAAGCGAAGCGGGCGGAACCGGGTCATAGTGCTCTGACCCCTTGACTCGCCTCCCTCGCCTTCCTACATTTTCCGATAACGATTACCGTCACCAATGCGAGGTTCTTCATGTCCATATCCACTAAAAGCGACCATGACTGGTTCCTGCCCGAAGACGTCCGCAAACAACTGACCGAGACCTTCAAGGCTCTCAATAAACCGGTTTCACTGGAACTCTTCATCCAGCCCGGGGTCAACGACGAGTTTTCCGACTACACCGCCAAATTCTGCGCCGACCTGGCCCGGCTCAACGACAAGATCACTTTCAAAAAACAGGACATCCCGTCCGACCGCGCCCGGGACCTGGGCGTGACCGCCTCGCCCACCCTGTGCCTCAACCCGGACGAATACCACATCCGCTTCCTGGGCGCTCCCCTGGGCGAGGAAGGCAAGACCTTCATCACCGCCATTATGCTCGTCTCCCTGCGCGCAAGTGGGCTGTCCGAGGCCTCCCTGGCCCTGCTCGATCCCCTGGACACCGAACGGCTGGTCCAGGTCTTCGTCTCACCTTCCTGTCCCTACTGCCCGGGCCAGGCCATGCACGCCATAAAGGCCGCCATCGCCCGGCCCGGCCTGGTCAAGGCCGAGTGCGTGGAGATGAACGAAAACCGCGAGCTGACCGAACGCTACAACGTCGGCTCCGTGCCGCACACCGTCATCAACCAGGGCGAGCACGACGGCCTGGGACTCATGCCCGAGGAGCGGTTCGTGGTCGAGATGGTCCACCTCAAATCCGCCGAGGAACTGCTTAAGGAAGGCAAATTGCCCGGCACGGAAGGCATGCAGACCGCCACGGGCTACGGCAGCATCGA
This sequence comes from Desulfovibrio sp. Huiquan2017, assembly GCF_017351175.1. NCBI lineage: Bacteria > Pseudomonadati > Thermodesulfobacteriota > Desulfovibrionia > Desulfovibrionales > Desulfovibrionaceae > Desulfovibrio > Desulfovibrio sp. Huiquan2017. The sequence goes on from NZ_JAFMPN010000007.1 coordinate 23,534, forward strand.
CCCCGGAGCCGTGGACCTGGTCATCATCGGCGCGGGCCCGGCCGGACTGACCGCCGGCATCTATGCCGTGCGCGCCGGACTCAAGGCCGTGGTCCTGGAAAAGTCCATCGTCGGCGGCCAGGTGGCCCTGACCCCGGTGGTCGAGAACTATCCCGGCTTCACCGCCGTGCCTGGCAAACAGCTCATGGACATCATGAGCGAGCACGCCCGCCAATACGTGCCCGTGCATGAGGGCGAAGGCGTGGAGTCCGTCACCGTCGGCGACCCGGCCAAGGACGAACCCATCACCGTGACCACCGCGCGCGGCGAATACCCTGCCAAGGCGGTCATCCTGGCCACGGGCGCCTCCTACCGCAAGCTCGGCGTCCCCGGCGAGGAAACCTACTTCGGGCGCGGGGTCAACTACTGCGCCTCCTGCGACGGCTACCTGTACAAGGGGAAGGCAGTGGCCATCGTCGGCGGCGGCAACACCGCCCTGACCGACGCCCTGCACCTCAAGAACCTCGGCGTGGATGTGACCATCATCCATCGGCGCGACGAATTCCGGGCCCAGAAGCCGCTTGTCGATTCCGTGGAGCGCGAGGGCATCCCGGTCCTCTGGAACACCGAGGTCGAGGAGATCAAGGGCGACGGCCGGACGGTCACCGCCCTCAAGCTGCGCAACCGCATGACCCAGGCCAAGACCGAACTGCCCGTGGACGGCGTATTCATGGCCATCGGCCAGAAGGCCGCCACCGAACTGGCGCAGGCCATGGGCGTGGCTCTCAACGACCAGGGCTACGTCCAGACGGGCCCGGACAAGCGCACCAACGTGCCGCGCGTCTACGCCTGTGGCGACCTGGTAGGCGGCCTGCAACAGATCGTCACCGCCATCGGCGAGGGCTCCGTGGCCGCCATGTCCGCCTTCGAGGACATCTCGCACCCCTATTGGAAAAAATAGACCGCCCCGAGGGGCGACAAAAAGGGAGCGGGAGCCCGGTGCAACGGGCTCCCGCTCCCTTTTTGTCCGGGCTTTGCCCTCCGCCGCCTCCCCCGGCCACGCCACGGAAGACACGGCGAAGCGTTCCCGTTGATTTTCCTCCGGTCTTTTGCCGTTTTCCACCGGGCCGGGGTTGACTCTTGGCCGCCCCCCTGCTACCTCTCGCTTTACCGACGTGACCGTCGGTCACTTTTTGACCGCAAGTCGCAAGCTGACCGTAGGTCGCAATAAAACCCAGCGATTCCGGGGAACAAGGACGAAGTATGGCGACCAAGCAACAGGAAAAATCCCAACAGACCATGCAGGAGCTTATGGCTTCGGCCATCGAGCTGTTCGGCACCAAGGGGTTCGCCAACACCTCGGTGTCCGAGATCACCGACCACGCGGGCTACGCCAAGGGAAGCTTCTACCGCCACTGGAACTCCAAGGACGAGCTCTTTCTCCAGATCGTGGAACAGAAATTCAAACAGTACCGGGCCACCCGCCACGACCGGGTGCAAAAGGCCGCCGACCTTGAAGAGGCCATGAACATCATCTGGGACTTCCTGGAAACCATCGTGGCGGACCGCAACTGGTCGGCCATCTTCCTGGAGTTCACCATCCACGCGGCCACCAGCGAAGCCCTGCGCAAGCTCCTGAACAAATCGGACTACCGGCTCTCGGACCGGGTCTTTGCCGAACTGGTTCGCAGCCACGTGACCAGCGAGTTTCCCCCCGAGAAGATCGGGGCCCTGAACACCGCCCTGTTCGAGGGATTCCTCATCCACCGGGCGCTCGGCACCGAGACCCTCACCCTCGGGGAAGTGCGCGAAGCGGCCATCGACCTGGCCGTGAAGAACGGAACCAAGCGGGACTAAGTCCCGCCGAGCCCATATCACTTCATTACAAGCGAGATGCACCATGCGTAAGATCCTGTTGACCCTGGCGGCCCTGGCCTTCATTGCCGCGGGCCTGGCCGTCCCGGCGCACGCCGAGTCCGTGCGCCTGACCTATTCGAGCTTCTTCCCGCCCACGCACATCCAGTCCAAGCTGGCCGAGCAGTGGTGCCAGGAGGTCGAGATGCGCACCAATAAAGACGTCATCATCGACTTCTACCCAGGCGGCACCCTGAGCCCGGCCAAACAGTGCTACGACGGCGTGGTCGAGGGCATCTCGGATATCGGCCAGTCCGCCCTGGCCTACTCGCGCGGGCGCTTCCCGGTCATGGCCGCCGTGGACCTGCCCATGGGCTACAAGAACGGCGTCCAGGCCACGGCCGTGGCCAACACGGTCTACGCCAAGTTCTCGCCCGCCGAATTCGACGACGTGCAGCCCATGTACTTCCACGCCCACGGCCCGGGCCTGCTCTTCACCGTGGACAAGCCGGTCCACACCCTGGCCGACCTGCGCGGCCTCAAGATCCGCTCCACCGGCAACTCGGCCAAGCTCATCGAAGCCCTCGGCGGGACCCCGGTGGCCCAGCCCATGCCCGCTTCCTACCAATCCCTGCAAAAAGGCGTGGTGGACGGCTCCGTCCACCCCATGGAATCCAACAAAGGCTGGAAGCTCGGCGAAGTGGTCCGCCACTGCACCATGACCGTGCCCGTGGGCTATACCACCACCTTCTTCATCGTCATGAACAAGGCCAGGTGGAACGAGATTTCCCCCAAGAACCAAAAGATCATCGAACAGATCAACAGGGAATGGTCAATCAAGCACGGCCAGGCCTGGGACGCCTCCGACGCCGAGGGGCGCAAGTTCCTGACCGCCAAGGGCGGCGACTTCTACGAGCTTGAGCCCGCCGAGGCCGAGCGATGGGTGCAGGCCGCCCGGCCCGTGCTGGACGGCTACGCCGACGGCGAAGGCAAGAAGGTGGACGGCCGCGCCGTGGTCGAATTCATCAAGGCCGAAATGACCAAGGCGCAGTAGGCGACCGCCTCCCCGCCCATCGGGCGACAGACAACCGAAACCGGACGGGGCGGGCGATGGTCCGCCCCGTCCGTCGTGAAAAGGGATAGACAATGGAAGAAGCCAGAGGGCCGCTCCATATCACCGAAAAAATCATGCGCATCATCGCGGCCGCCTGCCTGGCGGGCATGGCCGCCATGACCGGCGCGGACGTGTTCTTGCGCGGGGCCTTCAACACCCCCATCTTCGGCTGCGAGGAGATCGTGGCCATCCTCGGCGTGATCGCCGTGGGCTTCGCCCTGCCCTACTCCCACTACCAGAAGAGCCACATCGGCGTGGAAATCCTGGTCCGCCGCCTGCCCAGGCGAACGCGCGAGGTCCTGGGGTTGCTGACCAACCTGGCCACCCTGTGCCTGGTGGGAATCATCACCTGGCGCATGTTTCTCTACGCCGGGACCCTGGCCGAGTCCGGCGAGGTCTCCATGAACCTGGAGCTGCCCGAGTACTACGTGGTCTACGTCCTGTCCTTCGGCTTCTTCGTCTACGCCCTCTGCCTGCTGGCGGACGTGGCCGAATTCTTCAGGAAACGGGGGGCCTAGCCATGGATCCGACCACCGCCGGAATCATCGGCATCTGCGTCATGGTCCTGCTGTTCATGACCCGGATGCCCGTGGCCTTCGTCATGATGCTCGTGGGATTCGTGGGTTTTTCGCTCCTGACCTCATGGAGGGGCGGGCTCAATCTCATGAGCCGGAACGTCTACGACGCCTTCGCCTCCTACGAGCTGTCCACCATCCCGCTGTTCATCCTCATGGGCCAAGTGGCCTTCAACAGCGGCATCTCGCGGCGGCTCTACGACACAGCCTACCGCTTTCTGGGCAGTACCCGGGGCGGGCTCGCCATGGCCACGGTCTCGGCCTGCACCGCCTTCGGCGCGGTCTGCGGGTCCAGCCCGGCCACGGCCGCGACCATGTCCACAGTGGGCATACCGGAGATGAAGCGCTACGGCTACGCCAACTCCTTGGCCGCCGCCTCGGTGGCCTCGGGCGGAGGGTTGGGCATGATCATGCCGCCCTCGGTGGTCCTGATCATCTACGGCGTGCTCACCGAACAATCCATCGGCGCGCTGTTCGTTTCGGGCATACTCCCGGCCATCCTGCTGACCGGCCTGTTCATCGCGGGCATCCACATCCAGTGCCGGGTCAACCCGGCCCTGGGGCCCAAGGGCGAATCCTTCTCCTGGGGCGAGCGGCTCCGGTCCCTGACCAACCTCATGGACACCCTGCTCGTCTTCGCCCTGGTCATCGGCGGCCTGTTCTGGGGCTGGTTCACCCCCACCGAGGCCGCGTCCATCGGAGTCATCGGCGTGCTGGCCCTGGCCGTGATCAAGCGCCAACTGACCTGGAAGGCCTTCGTCAACTCCCTCTACGAGACCCTGCGGACCTCCTGCATGGTCCTGGTGCTCATCGCGGGCGCGGTGGTCTTCGGCAAATTCCTGGCCGTGACCCGCATCCCCTTCGACATCGCCAATTGGGTGTCCGCCTTCGACATGCCGCCGTTCGCCATCATGGGCACGATCATCCTGATCTACTTCATCGGCGGCTGCTTCATGGATTCCCTGGCCCTGATCATGCTGACCATCCCGGTCTTCTACCCCGTGGTCACAGGCATGGGCTTCGACCCCATCTGGTTCGGCATCATCATCGTCCTGGTCACCGAAATGGGCGTGATCACCCCGCCGGTGGGCATCAACGTGTACGTGGTCTACGGCATGTGCCGCAAGATCGCCCCGGACGTGACCCTGGAGGACGTGTTCAAGGGCATCCTGCCGTTCATGCTCTCCATCGTGGTCGGCATCGCCCTGCTCTTCCTCTTCCCCCAGATCATCCTCTTCCTGCCGGGATTAATGTACTGACGGCGGGCGGATGCGCACAAAAACCCCGGTTCGCGAACCGGGGTTTTTCTGTGTGCGGGACGAAATCAGTAGCGCTTCAGACCCTCCCGAGGCGCCTCCCCGGGAGGCAGGGAGGCCAGAGCCGCCGCCGGGGGAAGGCAATCCCGCCCTTCCCGGCCGCCGCACTTGAACCAAGCCATCATCTGGCGCAGAGACTCGGCCTGACCCGAAAGTTCCTCCGACGTGGACGCCACCTCCTCAGCAGCCGAGGCGTTGCCCCGGGTGGCGGCCTCCATCTGACTCACGGTGCCGCCGATCTGTTTGATGACCACATCCTGTTCGGCGCACACCGCGCTGATCTCCCCAACCAGATCCGAGGTCCGCTCTATGTCCGGGACCAGTTTCTCAAGCATATGCGCGGCCCGGTCCGAAACCTCCACGGTCGAATCGGACAACTGGCCGATTTCGCCCGCCGCCACGCCGCTGCGCTCGGCCAGCTTGCGGACCTCGGCCGCAACCACGGCGAATCCCTTGCCGTGCTCCCCGGCCCGGGCCGCTTCAATGGCCGCGTTCAGCGCAAGCAGGTTGGTCTGCCGGGCTATCTCCTCGATGATGGATACTTTCGCGGCGATCTCCTTCATGGCCCCCACCGCCTGTCCCACTGCCCGACCGCTCTCGGCGGCCTTTTTCGCCGCACCGGTGGCTATGGATGCGGTTTCGCGGGAATGCCCCGCGTTGCGCGTGATGGAATCGGAAATTTCATTGATGGACGTGGACAGCTTCCGTGCGCCCGCAGCCTGATCGGCGGCTCCCTGAGACAGGGTCCCGGCCGAGGCCGAGAGCTCCCCGCTGCCGGCGGCCACGGTCTCCACGGCCCCGTTCACGCCGAAGACCACGTCGCGCAGCCGGACGACCATGTCTCCCATGGCTTCGAGCATGCGGCCGATCTCGTCGCGACCGCGCGGCCGCACCTGGTCGCGCAGGTCGCCTTCGGCCATGAGCGAAGCGATGCGCAGGGTTTCGCCCAGAGGACGGGTGATCATCCGCGACAAAGCCAGGCCGATGACCAGGGCCAGGATCATGGACACGCCGACACCGCCATACACGGCCAGACTCGCGGCCGTGATCGTATGGGCCTGGCGGCGTTCGGCGATGGCCTCCACCTTGCGCAGGGAATCCAGGATGCTTCCGCCCATCGCGTCCACGCGGGTGTCCGAATCGTCGATCTCGCTCAGGAACCCCATGTATTCACGATGCCGGGCCATGGCCTCCAGCGCCGCAGGACGAAAGGCCTCCCGGTACAGCCGGGCCAGTTCATCCACGCGGGCCGCCACGGCCGGATCGTCCACCGGGGTTATCACCTCGCGGTCCACGCTGCCGCCTTCCCTGAGAACGCCGATCACGTCGTCGAACGCGGTCACGGTCTCCGCATAGCGGGCAGCCAGCGCGTCGCGGGCCTCGGCGGTGTCGGGCTGAACGTACTCCTCAAGGACGATGCGACTCAAGCCGATGTCGGCCTCCAGACGCATGCCCATATCCGCCCAGGAAACTTCCCGGGACAGGATGTCGAAAGCGTCCGCGCCGTTGTTCAACCGCCGGTCGAGAACAGTCGCCACCTCGGCCTGGAACGCCGCGCAGGCCTTCAGGACCTCGGCGTGGGCCCGGGCCATGGCGGTCATGGCCTCCCGCCGCTTGCGGATGGCCTCGAACGCGGCGCGCTTGAGATCGTAGGTCCGCCGGATGGCCGCCGCAAACTCGTCCGCATGGGTCGTCTTGATTCCGGAAACCAGTCTCCGAATCTCCGGGTCGTCCGAAGCCGTCACCCGACCGCTGGCCGAATCCAGCCCGGACAGGATGCCCTCGGCGAACAGATTGAAATCCCGATCCACGGCCTCGTGCTCGGCCCAATTTTCATCCAGCGCCTTGCCATCCTCGGCGTCGAGAAACTCCATGACCATCTGCTGATCGTAGCGGACGGCGTATTTCAATTGCATGGCTGCGTCCATGATGGACGAAGACGCCAACATGCCGTCCTGGGCCGACTTCACGTACACTCCCGTAAACAGGAACAGGAGAACGATGACCAGGAATCCGCCGATGATCTTCGGCCCGATGCGAACGTCTGCCAGCTTCATGTATTCCTCCGCAAGAGAATATGGTCGAAGACGCGGGCCATGCGGGGCACGGACCGCCCACTTCTCACAGGCTAGGCCATAGTCGCTAACGGAGAAATTATAATATTCGTTACTCCAATACGTCGTCCGAGATCTGGTGCGCGCGAATCCGGGCCGCGTTGAGCCGCCCGTCCATGTATTGAGCCAGGGCGGCCACGGCCTGATCCGAGGTGCGGAAGGTGCACAGCCCGGCCTGTTTCAGACGATCCACCAGGGGATCGTATTGACGGCCGCCGTCCACCACGCCGATGACCGGAGTATCGAGCTGGGGCAGCAGGTCGGCGAGCAGCGCGGCTATGGAGCGCTCATCCTCCATGGTCATGGGCGTGTCCGGATCGGCCAGGGTGCGCATGACCGGCGACATGGGCACGAGCCCGGCCACCACCGCGTCCACGCCCGGGTCCGTGGCCAGGAGACGGATGGCTTCGGCATGGACATGGTCATCGGCCGCCGGGGTGATGTCCAGGGGATTGGTCACCGTGACCAGTCCGGCCAGCCGGTTGGCGGCCACCAGGTCTTGCAGGGCCTCGCGGGTCCCGGCGGCCAGGGGGGCCAGGGTCATGGAATAGTCATCGCCATGGATGGAATCGGCCATGCCCACGGCCTCGAACCCCGCGCCGGAAACGGCGGCCAGGCGATTGCCGCCGATGGTCTTGCCGTTCAAGCGCTCGGCCAGCATGAACAGGTTTTCGAACTGGGTGAAGGAGTGGGCCACGATGGCCCCGGCCTGGCGCACGCAGGACTCGCAGACCGCATAGTCCCCGGCCAGGGAGGCAGTGTGGCCGCTGGTGGCGGACTTGCCCTCCGGGGTGCGGCCCGCCTTGTAAAAGACCACATCCTTGCCCGCCAGCACGGCTCGGCGCACGCCCCGGCAAAAATTCAGTCCATCCAGATCGTTGAACCCCTCGGCATAGACCGCGATGACGTCCACGTCGTCGGCCTCGGCGAAATGCGAGACCATGTCGCCCAGGGTCAGGTCGGTCTGGTTACCCATGGAGACCATGTAGGCCGGGTTCAGGAAGGGGCATTGGGAAAGACGGGTGAGCATGAACGCGCCCGATTGGGAGATAAAGGCCGCCCGTTGGTGATCGCCCGGGGCCAGGGGAGGCAACTTCTCCTCGGGGATGAACCAAGTGTCGTAGTGGCCGGGCCGGGAGACCACGCCCATGCAATTGCCGCCCAGGAAGACCGGGCCCGCGCCCGCGGCATGGGCCTCGTCGATGCGGGCGATCACCCCGGCAGCGCGTTCGCGGCTTTCCGCGGTCTCGCCCAGTCCGCCCGGAATGAGCATGACCGACTCGGCGCAGTCCAGGGCCACCAGTTCGTCCACCAGGGCCGGAACCTGATCCGCGCCCACGGCCACCACGAACAAGTCCAGCCGCCGATCCAAAGACTTGAGATCGGGTACGCAGGCCACACCGTCGATCTCGGTCTCGCCCGGTTTGACCAAACGCACGTCCTCGGCAGGGAATCCGGCTTCAAGCACGTTCTTGAGAATGATCCGCCCGAAATTCATACGCGAGGCCGAAACCCCAACAATGCCGATGGAAGACGGCTTAAGCAGCTTGGCAATGCGTTCCACCGGGCGCGGGGCGCGGACTCCGCTGCGGCCCGTGAACCGGCACAGGCCGTCCAGGGGCACCATCAGGTAGTCGGCGTAGGCAAAGGGGTTGATCTCCAGTTCCTCTATGTGGAAGGGCGCGTCCGGATTGTCCGGAGAGTAGTGGTTGGCCATGTCGATGAACGAGGAAAAGCATTCGATAAGCTGCTCGTCAGTGACGATGCGCCGTTGGCCCCGGGTCAGCCCGGCCAGTTTACGATAGGAAATGGTCTTGCGGAAAAGCTCGAAGAAGCGGCCCCCGTCGGTCAGGGCGGTGGAGGCGATGGTCAGGGCCTGGCCCTTGCGGAACCGCTCGGCATAAAGCTCGGTGTCGGTGCCGCCCAGCCCGGCGGTGATGACCATGCCGAACTCGCGGGTCTTGCGGATGCCCACCAACAGTTCGTTGCCGAAGGCGGTGGAGTCCGGCTCCATGAACTGGACCATGAGCACCCCGCGCAGGTCCCGGGTCACGGCCTCGACCAGAGGCTCGCCCGTGAGCCCGCGATAGGGCTCCGGAGCAGAGCCGGGATCGCGCTCCAAGGCTGCGGCATAATTATCCGGGACCTCGTAGAGCATGCGCCGCACGGCCGAGCGGATGGCGTCCGGGCGGTTCTCGACCACGCGCACCCCGCCCGCCTCGGTCTTGTGCGCGATGGAGGGTGATACGATCTTAAGGACGACCTTATCGCCTGACAGGACCGAGAGCTGCTCATCCGAAAACCGGCCCGACCGTTCCAGCAGAACGCAAGGGGGGGGCGTTTCCGCGCCCGAAGCCTTGAGCAGGTCGTAGACCTCGTACTCGAACAGGGAGTCGCGTCCCTGGGCATGGGCCCGTTCGAACAGGGCGTCGATGGCCTCGAAATTGATCTCCACCTGAACCGAACCAAAGGCAAAATAGGCATCCGACATGCCGCGCTCCACAAATTTTTCGGACGGACCGCCGTCCGGTTGATTATCGTTCGTCCTCGGCTCGGTCGTAGGCCAGGACGATGTGTTCGTATTCTCCGTCGGCCCGGATGGTCGCCAATCCCCGATCGAACCGCTCGCATAGGGACTTGTCGGCAAAGGCCACCTGCCGTTCCTGAACCGGAAAGATACGGCTGAAACGCACGGGCTGGGCCAGATCCACGGCCTGGGCCGCCGGGGAGGACTTGAGACGGTTGCGCCAATAGAGAAAAACACGCTTCTCGGAGATGACCACGTCCACCCGCTTGGAAAAGAGCATGCGCACCTGCAGGGACTGGTCGGACAACTCGTTATAGAGAGGGTTGCCTTGGGCCATGGCCGCGAACTCGGGGCCGAGGTAGCGGGCCGCGTCCTGGAAACCGAGGACCACGTATCCCGCCAGGTCTCCGATGGAGCCTATGTTCAGGCTCCGGTCAGCCAGGGTCACGGCGTAGTTCTGGAATATCAGGGTCGGCGCGGAGTAAAAGACCGGCCACTTGGTGCATTCGGCCATGTCGTACCCCACGCTGGTGGACAGACAGTCCACCTCCCGTCCGGCAAACGCCAAAGGCAGCCGCAGGTTGGGCAGATAGGAGAACCGCGCCACCATCCCGACAGCTCGAAAGGCCGCCCGGATGATATCCACCTCAAGACCGGCGTCCTGCCCCCGGAGGACATAGGGCGCGATGGCGAAGCCGACGCCCACCCGGACCTCCCGGGCATGGGCCGCGACGGAGCCGCTCAACAGCATGGCGGCCAGCACGGCCGAACACCAAAAGAAACGCAGCCCCGTCAGCATCCGGCGACCCTACCGTGGGTCCAGGAAGGAATCCGGCCAAAGGCGGATGATCACAGCCAGTCCACCTTCGGGGCCGGACGCGGGGGTAGGGCCGTATAACGGCGTGCCGGGCGGCCGAGCATGAGCGCCCCGTAGACCGCCTCGCCGTCGTCCAGGCCGAGGTATGCCCGCACTCCGGCGTCATGCGATGTGGCGGGCAGCAGGTACCCGCACCAGCATGCGCCGAGCCCTCCGGCCGAGGCGGCCAGTTCCAGGTAGGCAGTGGCGATGACCCCGTCCTCCCGGGGCGTGATGCCCGACTTCGGCCCCACGGCCACGGCCAGGGCCGGAGCGTTGTGGCAGATGAGGTCCATGCCCGCGTCCCAGACCCGGACGATGCCGGGCAGGTGCAGGGCGCGGGCCAGATCCGATTCCGCTTCGGCCTCGGCGCGCATCCAGGCGACCACGGCCCCGGCGATCCCGGCGACCTTGTCGCGGCCCAGGGCCGCCACCCACCGGGTGGGTCGGGCGTTGTGCCCCGAAGGACAGTACCCGGTCACGGCCAGAAGCCGGTCAAAGGTTTCGCGGTCCACGGGCTCGTCACGGAAGAAACGCACGGACCGGCGACCCTTGAGGAACTGTTCGGCCCGGTCAAAAGAGATGTCCAGAGTCCGGTCCAGGGGGTCGCTCCTCCGGTCGAAACGGGCCAGTTGGATGGCGTCCGCCGGGCAGACGGCCATACAGTGGCCGCAGTCCAGGCAGTAGGCCCATTTCTTCTCATGAGGCTCGGGCAATCCGCCCTTTTCGAACACGATGCACCCGGCCGGACAGTCGGCGGCGCACAGGCCGTCCCGCTTGCAGCGGGTCTCGTCTATGGTGAATAGCGGCATGGCAGGTTCTCCTTGAAATCCGTCCGCCCAGTGTGTCCGTTTGCGCCCTGGCAGGCAAGCATTGCGTTGACCGGCAAGCGGTTTTCCCGTATTTCCGTGCCACGGGCAGGATGGGGAATCTTGCCCTATTTGCGACGGCTCGACCGAAATACGGTCAATTCATACAACGAGGTTTTTCATGAGCACCAAACCCGAAGCCCCGGAAAAGGGCAAGGACTTCATCCGCCAGATCATCGACAGGGACATGGAGAGCGGCGCCTACCACGGTCGCGTGCACACCCGGTTCCCGCCCGAGCCCAACGGCTACCTGCACATTGGGCACGCCAAGTCCATCTGCCTCAACTTCGGGCTGGCCCGCGACTACCACGGCAAATGCAACCTGCGCTTCGACGACACCAACCCGGTGAAGGAAGACGTGGAATACGTGGATTCCATCCGCGAGGATGTCCGCTGGCTGGGCTTCGACTGGGACAACAACTTCTACGCCTCGGACTACTTCGAAAGGCTCTATTTCATCGCCGAGCTGTTCATCAAGATGGGCAAGGCCTATGTGGACCACCAGTCCGCCGAACAAATCCGCGAAAACCGGGGTACCCTCAAGGAACCCGGCACGGAATCCCCGTACCGCGACCGGACCGTGGAGGAAAACCTGACCCTGTTCCGCGCCATGCGCGCGGGCGAATTCGCGGACGGCGAATGCATCCTGCGGGGCAAAATAGATATGGCCGCGCCCAACGTCATGCTGCGCGATCCGGCCCTGTACCGCATCAAGCACGCCACCCACCACCGGACCGGCGACGCCTGGTGCATCTACCCCATGTACGACTTCACCCATGGCCTGTCCGACGCCATTGAGGGCGTCACCCACTCCATCTGCACCCTGGAGTTCGAAAACAACCGTCCCCTGTACGACTGGTGCGTGGACACCCTCATGGCCGGACTCAAGCAGCCAGAACTGTTCGGCGAGAACGCTGACGTATATAATGAACTCGCCGGGCTGCCCGGCTTCACGGACAGGCCCCGCCAATACGAATTCGCCCGCTTGAACATCACCGGCACGGTACTCTCCAAGCGCAAGCTCATCCAACTGGTCAAGGAAGGGCACGTCCTGGGATGGGATGACCCGCGCATGCCGACCATCTCCGGCTTCCGGCGACGCGGCTTCACGCCCGAGTCCATCCGCGACTTTTGCGACCGCATCGGCGTGGCCAAAGCGGACTCCATGGTCGAATACGCCCTGCTCGAAGCCTGCCTGCGCGAGGACCTGAACAAACGAGCCCCGCGCTACATGGGCATCATGGACCCGGTCAAGCTGGTCATCGAGAACTACCCCGAAGACCAGGAGGACATTTTCGAAATCGCCCTCAACCCCGAAGACGAGTCCTACGGCACCCGCAAGGTGCCCTTTTCCCGCGAGCTCTGGATCGAACGCAATGATTTCATGGAAGAGCCGCCCAAGAAATTCTTCCGCCTGGGCCCGGACCGGGAGGTCCGGCTGCGCGGAGCGTACTACGTCACCTGTACCGGATACGAGAAGGACGCGAACGGCAAGGTCACCTTGATCCGCGCCACCTTCGACCCCGCGTCCAAGGGCGGCTGGCTCGAAGGCGGACGCAAGGTCAAGGGCACCCTGCACTGGGTCTCGGCCCGGCACGCCCTCGACGCCGTGGTACGCAACTACGGCTCGCTGTTCACCACCGACAACCCCAACGCCGTGGAAGAAGGCAAGACCTTCATCGACTACGTGGACGCCCACTCGCTGGAGACCCTGCCGGGCTGCAAGGTGGAACCGGCCATGGCCGAAGTGCAGGCGGGCGCGAACTTCCAGTTCGAACGCACCGGCTACTACTGCGCGGACCTGCGCGACCACAAGCCGGGCGAGGCGTTGATCTTCAACCGGACCACCACCCTGCGCGACACCTGGGCCAAGATCCAAAAAAAATCAAGCTAGCCTTGAATTACAAATATTCAACAAAAAGACCGCGTTACGCGGTCTTTTTTTATGTCCGGCACGCGGCGAATAAAAAAAAGCCATTTCTCGCTTGACATTGATTGTTTGGTCAATCTATAGCTTTCTCAACGGCTGATTGCACAATCAATCGATCGTGAACCGGACAGTCAATCAATGAAGGGAACAGACCTGCATGACCAAGAAGGAAGCCATACTCAACGCCGCCCAGGAGGCCTTCGGGCAACTGGGATTCCACGCCGCCACCGTCAAGGACGTGGCCGGGCGGGCCGATGTTTCCTTCGGCTTGGTCTCCCACTACTTCGGCAGCAAGCAGGAGTTGTTCCTGGCCGCCGGGTTCGACATGGCCGACCGGTTGATCCTGCGCCTGAGCGAGGCCACCGCCAAGGCCAAGAACGGCATGGAGGCCATCCGGGCCTACATGAGCGCCTATTTCGATTTCACTGAAGAACATCGGACCCGCTTTCCCGTGCTGTTGCGTTGTTCTCCCTTCAGCCACATGGAACCTGGCGTGGACGGCGCCAAGGTGATGGAGAAGTTCAGCATCTTCATCGACGAGCTCAAGCGTTGCGTCGCCTTGGGCATCGAGGACGGGACCATCCGTTCCCTGCCCCTGGAGCAGACCGCGCTGATCATCTACGGCAACATCGTCGGCTCGGTCCGTACCAGCCTCCTGTCGCCTTACGATTCCACGGGCCTGTTCGAGGAAACCATCAACCACGTGGAACGCAGCATCATCGTCATCCCGGAGAGCTCGTCCGTGGATCATCCGCTGGCCCTTTACCGGTGCAGCGAAACGGAACGGCAATAATACGGACGGAGAAAAGATATGTTCAAGGATCTTACCGCCGCAAGAATTTTGGAGATCGTCCTGGGCAGCCGTGCATGGCTGAACTACATGGACTCCTACAAGTCCTGGTCGGAAGACTGGGCCAAAATACAGCACCCTTAGTCCCGAACGGATCAACACCTCCTAAGGCGCACAGAAATGGACCGCAACCCACACCTGACAGCCTGACAGATACGTTTCGGACACCCCGGCACAGCCGGGTATCAAGGGAGCCGCGAAAGCGGCTCCCTTTTTTTTGCGTGCGCGACACGCCGGCCGCTCACCAGGTGTCGCACACGCAACGCTTGTGTCGCACAATGTCGCACAATGCGACACATGAGACAGCCGTGCGACACAATTCGCGCTGCGCTGTATTCTTTAGACTTTTTATAACCCGTGGGAACGACAGATTATAATACAAATAATGTGTCGCTGGCACGCCGGTTGCTAATACCTGGATACTATTTGCCAAGAACTTCAAACACTGCGGGAGGGCATGATGTTTGCGAAAAACGTAACCAAGGTTGTTCAGGATTGCATTCTCGACAGCGGCATTCAGGCCAAGGTCGTGGCCCAAAAAATCAACAAGCCGTATTCGACCCTGATGCGGGAAATCAACCCCTTCGACGCCAGCGCCAAACTGGGCGCGGAGACCTTGCTCGAAATCATGAAGGTCACACGCGACATTCGTCCGCTCCAGTTCATGGCCTCGGAGATGGGCTTCAACCTGGAAACAGGCAACGCTTAATCCCCCTGGGGGATCGATTTTCGGCCGGGCCCCACGCCCGGCCTTTCTTCGGGGATTATTCCCTAATCCCCGGGGAAAACCAGCAGACGGTGCAAGCCGCTTCGCGACGCGATCCAGGCGATCTCGCCGAGGGCGGGCAACGACTCGTTCTTGCATCCCCTTTCTGCATTTTCGGCGCGATTTTTCCGCCACGCAGCCTTTCGTCCACAAAAGGCCATAGCCATACACGCCCCTTTCCGACCGTGTCGCACACACTCGGGAAAACGGCTTGGCACCTTGCCAATATCGCCCGTTCGGCTTAGAAATACCGAAGTATTCTCCAACCCGAGGACGGACGCGAGCCCCATGACCACACATCCCGGAGACAGGCTGCCGAGAGCCGATTCGCTCAGCCGCCGGGCCAAGCTGGCCCAGTTGGCCTTCATCTCGGCCATCGTCCTGATCTTCTCCTGCGCGCTCATCCTGTTCAATGCCTATCGGCTGCACGTGCGCCTGTCCGAACGCGCGGACAGCATCGCCCACCTGGCCCGGACCAGCCTGGCCAGCGCGGTCTGGCAGGTAGACTACGCCTCGGCCCGCGACTTCATCGACGCCGTGCTCCAGGACGACACCGTGGCGTTCGCCCAGGTGGTCACCGGCCGCGAGGTCATGGCGGCCAAAAGCCGCCCCCGTTTCGCCGGGCACGGCTTCGAGTACTTCACCAAGGACCGGCGGTTCCTGACCAAGTCCGTGGAAATCCGGAAATACGGCGACTGGATCGGCTCATTCAACTTGGCCGTATCCACCGAGGGCAACCTTCAGGAAATGGCCATGTACGTGGGACTGACCTTCGCCCTGGCCCTGCTCCTGATCCTGACCCTGACCCTGGCCGCGGTCCGCTACATGCGCAAACATTTCCTGACTCCGCTCATGGACCTGGAGGAATCGGCCACGACCATCGCGGACGGCAACCTGGACGCGCCCATCGACACCTCGGCCTCCAACGAATTGGGCAGCCTGGCCCGGGCCATCGACGACATGCGCCAGTCCGTCCGCCACCTGATCCATGACCTCCAGGAGGCCAACAACAAGCTCCAGAACCATCAGAACAGCCTGGAAAGCATGGTCAAGGAGCGCACCGAGGAACTCAAGCGCAAGAACGACTCCCTGAACGGAGCCCTGGAACAGGTCCGCCGGGCCAAAAAGGCCGCCGAGGTGGCCAACACGGCCAAAAGCAGCTTCCTGGCCTCCATGAGCCATGAGATCCGCACGCCCATGAACGCCATCCTGGGCATGGCCGACATCCTTTGGGAGACCGATCTGTCCGAAGATCAGGCGCGCTACGTGGAGGTCTTCCGCACCGCGGGCGAGAGCCTGCTTGAAATCCTCGACGACATCCTGGACCTGTCCAAGATCGAGGCCGGGCACCTGACCCTGGAAAAGACCTGGTTCCCGCTGACCGACATCCTGGACCGGACCTGCGGCGTAATCCAGGCCAAAGCCTCGCAAAAGGGCCTCGGCCTGAGCTGCGTCGCCGCCCCGGAGGTTCCGGCGCGCATCAACGGCGACCCCAACCGGCTGCGCCAGGTGCTCTTCAACCTGCTGGGCAACGCCATCAAGTTCACGGACTCGGGCTCGGTGGCCCTGAACGTGGATACGGCCTCGCGCGACGACGATTCCGTTCTGCTCCATTTTTCCATCACGGACACCGGCGTGGGCGTGTCCGGCGACAAGCTCAGGGCTATCTTCGAGGCCTTCACCCAGGCGGACAGCTCCACCACCCGCCAATTCGGCGGCACCGGCCTGGGGCTGGCCATCAGCAAGGAATTGGTCCACATGATGGACGGCCGCATCTGGGCCGAATCCATGCCGGGCAAGGGCAGCACCTTCCATTTCACGGCCCGCTTCGGCACACCTCGCCCCGGGGACGTCGCTCAGCCCGAGCCGCCCCGGCCGCCCGAGGAACCCTCCCTGCCGCCGCTGAACATTCTCATGTTCGAGGATTCCCGGTACAACGCCTTCGTGGCCCGGACCTACCTCGACGCCACCCCCTGCCGCCTGACCGTGACCGAGGACGGCAAGTCCGGGGTCGAACTGTTCAAGAAAGGCGGCTGGGACCTGGTTCTCATGGATATCCAAATGCCGGTCATGGACGGCCTCGAGGCCACCCGGACCATCCGGCAGTGGGAGCGCGAACAAGGGCTCGACCCTGTGCCCATCGTGGTCATGACCGCCTTTGCCATGGACGACGGCACGCGCCGCTGCCTGGAGGCGGGCGCGGACTCGCACCTGCCCAAGCCGGTCAAGAAGAGCGCCTTGTTCGAAGCCATTCGCAAACTGGCCGACAAAAATGCACGAAAAGGAGAGGAATCGGATCATGACTGATGCGCCGAGTTGCCGCTTGTTGTGGTGTCACGGCTCCCTGAGCAGCCCCTGGGGAACCAAGAGTCTGGCCTTGGCCGATGTGGCCGGGGAATTCGGTTTGACCATGGAGGGGCCCGATTTCAGCGATCTCGCCGCCCCGGACGAACGGGTGGAACGCCTGTTGGCCATCCTGGCCGAGGATGACCGGCCCACCATCCTGGCCGGATCGTCCATGGGCGGTTACGTGGCAGCGGCCGCGTCCATGCACGCCCGGGTCCCGGCCCTGTTTCTCCTGGCCCCGGCCTTCTATCTCCCCGGCTACGCCGTGCACGTCTTCCCCAGCCTGCCCGGCCGGGTCACCGTGGTCCACGGCTGGGACGACGACGTGGTCCCGGTGGACAACGCCATCCGCTTCGCCCGGACCCACAAGGCGACTCTGCACGTGCTCGCCGACGGCCATCGGCTGGAGAAGTCCACCGAAACCTTATGCGTCCAGTTTGCCCGATTTCTGGCCTGCGCCAAGGCGGACTTGGAGAAAAACGCATGACCCGAGCCCCCTTCGCAGCGAGGTTGGCCGTGCTGTGCGCCGCTCTCCTGCTCCCGGCCCTTGCGGCCGCCCAAGGGCCGGTCCCGGAAAAGGCGTCCCTGATCCTGCAATGGCTGCCCCAGGCCCAGTTCGCGGGTTACTTCGTGGCCAAGGACAAGGGGTTCTACGCCGAGGAGGGCATCAACCTGACCATCTTGTCCGGCGGCCCGGACATCCTGGCCAGCGAAGAACTTGAGAACGGCAAGGCGGACTTCGCCACCATGTTCCTGACCACCGGCCTGCAGCGACGCGAGTCCCTGCCCCTGGTCAACATCGGCCAGATCGTCCAGCATTCGGCGCTCATGCTCATCGCCAAGGCGTCGTCCGGCATCAAAACCTTCCGCGACCTGGACGGCAAAAAAGTCGGGTTGTGGGCCAACGAATTCCAGATCCAGCCCCTGGCCCTGTTCCGGCGCGAGAACATCCACGCGACCGTGGTCCCGCAGACCTCGTCCCTGGACCTGTTCATGCGCGACGGCGTGGCCGCCTGCTCGGGCATGTGGTACAACGAATACCACACGCTCCTGACCTACGGACTGGACGAGAAGGACCTGCGGCCCCTGTTCTTCACCAACGAGGGCCTGAACTTCCCCGAAGACGGCATCTACTGTCTGGAGCGGACCGCCGCCGAGCGCCCCGAGCTGTGCCAAGGGCTGGTCCGGGCCACCCTCAAGGGATGGCGCTATGCCTTTGAGCATAAGGACGAGGCCCTGGCCATCGTGCTTAAGCGCATGGAAGCGGCCCGGGTCCCGGCAAGCCGAGCGCACCAGCGCTGGATGCTCGAACGCATGGAGGACGTAACCATGCCCGACGGGGCCGCCATGGGCGTGCTCCGCCGCGAGGATTTCAAGCGAGTGGTCGGGGCCCTGCTCGGGACCGGGTTCGCGACCCACCCCCCGAGCTACGAGGACTTCTACAAAGGAGCAATGCAATGAGGCGGTATCCCATCGCCCTCAAGCTGACCTTTCTGATCCTGTCCTGCGCCCTGGTCATCCTGGCCGCCATCGTGGCCTACAACTACGTCGCGTCGCGAGCCGTCATCCTGCGCCAGGCCGAGGACAATTCCCGCCTCCTCGTGGCCGGGACCGCCGGACGCATCGACTCGGTCCTGTCCGGGGTGCAAAAGGTGGCCGAAAACGTCGCCTTTTCCATGGAAGACACCACCCTGTCCAAGCAGGAGATCCTCGACCTCGACCGGCGGGTCCTGGCCAACAACCCCGAGATATACGGGATGGCCATCGCCTTCGAGCCGTACTTCGTGCAACGCGACAAACGCTATTTCGCGCCCTACCACTACCGTTCGGGCGGGCGCATCGGCTTCACCATGCTCGGCGACGCCAATTACCGTTATTTTTACATGGACTGGTACCAGATTCCCAAAGAACTGGGCCGCAGCGTCTGGACCGAGCCCTACTTCGACGAGGGAGGCGGCGGCGTGCCCATGGCCACCTACTCCGTGCCCTTCTACCGCACCGTGGACGGCAAGTCCGTGTTCGCGGGCGTGGTCACGGCGGACATCTCCCTCAACTGGCTACAGGATCTGGTCAGATCCATTCGGCTATACGACTCGGGCTACGCCTTTCTCCTGTCCCGCCACGGCACTTTCATCACCCACCCGGACAAGTCCCTGGTCATGAACCAGACCATCTTCTCCCTGGCCGAGGAACGCGGCTCCAAGGAACTGCGCGAACTGGGCCAGCGCATGCTCTCGGGCAAGGCCGCTTTCATCCCGGTGGGCACGCTTCTCTCGCCCGAGGAAAGCTACATGTTCAGCGACAGGCTCGACTATGGCGGCTGGAGCCTCGGCGTGGTCTTCCCCCGCGACGAAATGCTCGGCGACGCTTACCGCCTGTCCAAGTCCATGCTCGCCATCGGCGCGGTCGGCTTTGTGCTCCTGGCCCTGGTCACCATGGGCATCGCCCGGCGCATCACCCAGCCATTGCGCGAACTGTCCGAGTCGGCCCGTAAAATCGCCTCCGGCAATCTGAACCTCACCCTCCCGGAAAAACGCGCCAACGACGAGGTCGGCGATCTGACCGACTCCTTCAAGTATATGAAAAACTCCCTCAAGGAGTTCATCCACGACCTGACCGCCACCACCCAGGCCAAGGAGCGCATCGAGTCCGAACTGCGCATCGCCCGGGAAATCCAAATGGGCATCCTGCCCAAACTCTTCCCGGCCTTCCCGGACCGCAAGGAATTCGAGGTATTCGCCTCCATCGAACCCGCCAAGGAAGTGGGCGGCGACCTCTATGATTTCTTCTTCGTGGACGAGACCCATTTCTGCTTCCTGGTGGGCGACGTCTCGGGCAAAGGCGTGCCCGCCGCCTTCTTCATGGCCGTGACCAAAACCCTGCTCAAGGTCGTGGCCGAACGCGGCCTGGACCCCGGCGAAATCCTGACCAAGGTCAACGCCGACCTGGCCGCCAAAAACGAGTCGTGCATGTTCGTGACCCTGTTCCTGGCCATCATGGACATCGAGACGGGCGAGACCCGCTATGCCAACGCGGGCCACAACCCGCCGGTCTTCCTGCCCTGCGGCGGCACGCCCGAAATCGTTCCGCCCCTGGGCGAACCCGTGGCGGGCATCATGGAGGACATGCGCTATTCCACCAAGACCATGACCCTCAAGCCCGGCGACCTGCTCTTCATCTATACCGACGGCGTGACCGAAGCCATGAACCCCGAGGGGGCCCTGTTCGGCGAAAAACGGCTGATCAGGCTGCTGGCCGAGCAGCGCGAACCCCTCGCGCCCGAACTGGTCAAGGACGTGGGGGCGGCCATCCATGCCTTTGCCCGGGGCGCGGAACAGTCCGACGACATCACCATGCTGGTCATGCAGTTCATGGGCCAATGCGCCCCTTAGACGCATGGACGGAAAGCCCGCAATCCGTCATCTCGGCAACCATGAAAAACAGGATGTTATAGCGATATAGCCCGGCCATCGCACGCGCCGAATTCGATTTTTACCCCCCCTTTTTCAAATTTCGTTGACGAAAAAGGGAAAACTGGGCTAACTTCCATTACTAGGCAGAATATCCAACATGTGGGGGGTAAACATGTTCGAGAAAGACCTGACCAAGAAAATGCAGGACATCGTTCTGGAAGGACACATCCCGGCCAAGGAAGTGTCCAAGCTGATCAAGAAGCCGTATTCCACATTGCTTCGGGAACTCAACCCGTTCGACGCCCACGCCAAGCTCGGGGTCGAGACCATGTTTGAAATCGTCAAGGCGACACACAACATCTCGGTCCTTGAGTTCATGGCCAGAGAACTGGGGTACACGCTCCGGCCGCTCGACGCCATCCAGCCCGCCAGGCAGGGGACCAGTTCCCGCCGTGTTCACAAGCAGGAAGCGACCATGTGAGAACCGCATCCGGCAAAACACCACACTGCCCGGGACGTGCGTGCCATGCCCGGGCAGTACCGCGTGAGGAACCGGACGCCCCCCGCCCCTTTCATTTTGACTTTGCCCATTGATTGGTTTCTACTGCCGCAAGCACAAACGTTCCAAGGAGGAAGGGCATGTCCCAGGATACATTCAAAAAAGCACTCGCCGTCGGCCGTCCGCCGAACGTCGTCAAGAATTTCCCCAACTCGCAGGCGCTCATCGTCAGCGGCAAGGTCATCGACCGCGCCATGCTGGCCAAGGGCCAGTGCATGACCATCGCGGCCAATGGCCGGAACATCTTCGTCATCGAAGGCGCGCTCCGGGCCGCCCAGAAGGCCAACGCCGCCATCATCATCGAGATCGCCCGCAGCGAAGCCACCTACTGCCCGACCACCCTGTGGAACGTGGCCCGGCGCGTGGACTACCTGTGCAACAAGCTCGGTATCACCGTGCCCGTGGCCGTGCATGCCGACCACTACTTCATGAAGAAATGGGACGACGTGGCCGTGGCCAAGGCCGAAATCCCGTCCGTGTTCGACTCCGGCGTGACCTCCATCGCCATCGACGCCTCGCACATGACCGACGACCTCAACCTGCTCGGCAACCTGGCCGTGTCCCCGTCCATTCCGGCATGGGCCGGCTATGAGACCGAGATCGGCGAGATCAAGGGCGAGTTCGGCCTGTCCAGCCCGGTGGAGGCCAAGTTCCTCATCCAGGGCCTCAACGCCCACGGCCTGTGCCCGGACTGGATCGCCCTGAACAACGGCACCACCCACGGCATCGAGGCCTCGGGCGAAGGCATCCAGGTGGACCTGACCGCCGAAATCCACGCGGCCCTCAAGCCGTACGGCACCTCCGGCGCGCAGCACGGCACCTCGGGCAACGATTCCGCCCGTCTGCGTGAAATCGCCGCCAGGACCGCCACCACCAAGGCCAACGTGGCCACCGCCCTGCAAATGATCTCCTGGGGTGTCAAGGTCAACGACTTCGGCAACGCCATCATGGACGGCGACAAATTCGCCAAAATCCCCGGCCAGGGCGTGGAAGACACCCTCTGGGATGAGATGGTCGCCTACGCCGACGCCAACGGCATCACGGGCGGCAACTACAAGAAACTCAACCTCGTCTTCGAACGCCGCTGGCTCGGCCAGAGCGAATCCGTGCGCGAACGCATGGCCGGAGCCGTCGAGGACTTCGTCTTCGACTTGCTGGTCAACGTTTTCAATGCCAAGGACACCGCGCCCATCGCCTGCGACCTGATCCTCAAAGCCGGTTCCTACGACCTCGGTCTCAAGGCCGAACGGTGCGAGGACCCCGCCGACTGGACCGAAGAAAAGATCAAGGCCAAAGCCGCCGCCATCGACACCGACAAGGGCCCTCAAGGACACTTCGACGACTAGCCGCGCGCAGCCAACCACGTAAAAGAAGAAGGGCGTTCCCAAGGGAGCGCCCTTCTTTTGCGGCCTCCGGCGGCCGGGGCGCCGCCCCGGACCCCGCCAGAGAACCTTTTGAAAAAGGTTCTCTGGACTCTCCAAAACTTCTTGGGTGCCTTCGGCAAGGACGTGCTCACGCAAAAACATATGCTTTTCCATGAAGGAAAAGAACGATCTAATCCAAATGACGCCGCCCGGCCTCGCACCCTGCGAAGCAGCGACAAAAAGTTTAGGAAGGAAAGGGAGATGGGGGTCCGGGGGAAGGGGGAAAGGAAAGCCCTTTTCAAAGGGTTTCCTTTCCCCCTTCCCCCGGCCGCCGGAGGCATTCTCCTCCGACGTCCGGACTAGACGTTGAACAGGAAGTGGACCACGTCGCCGTCCTTCATGACGTACTCCTTGCCTTCGACGCGGAGCACGCCTTCGCTGCGGCATTTGGCCTCGGAGCCGTGCTTGACGAAGTTGTCGTAGGAAATGACCTCGGCTCGAATGAAGCCGCGCTCGAAATCGGTATGGATGACGCCCGCGGCGCGGGGGGCCTTGTCGCCGTCGTGGATGGTCCAGGCGCGGACCTCCTTTTCCCCGGCGGTGAAATAGCTGATCAGGCCAAGGGAGTGGAACCCGGTGCGGATAATCTGGTCCAGGCCGGACTCGGCGATGCCGTAGGACTCCAGGAACTCCTGATAGTCCGCGTCCTCAAGCCCCACAAGCTCCTCTTCCATCCGAGCGGAAATCTTGACGAACTCCGCACCACGCTTCTCGGCCAGACCGCGCACCGCCCGAATGTAGTCGTTGTCCTCGGTCAGGCCGTCCTCATCGACGTTGGCGCAGTAGATCACGTTCTTGGCGGTAATCAGTCGCAATTCGCCGAGCAGCTCGGGCAGGGCCTTCAGATCGCTCTCAAAGGTGGCGGCCGGAAGCCCCTGGTCCAGGTGAGCCATGAGCTGCTTGGCGGCCTCGATCTTCGGGGCCAGGGTCTTGTCGCCCTTGAGCATCTTTTCCATGCGCTCGATACGGTTCTCCAGCACCTGGACGTCGGCCAGGATAAGCTCGGTCTCGATGATATCGATGTCGCGCAGGGGATCCACGGAATTGGCCACGTGGATGACGTCGTCATCGTCGAAACAGCGGACCACGTGCAGGATGGCCTGGGTCTCGCGGATATTGGCCAGAAACTTGTTGCCCAGCCCTTCGCCCTTGCTCGCCCCGGCCACCAGCCCGGCGATGTCCACAAAATCCACTGTGGAATTCATCACCCGCTGGGGATTGACCAAATCGGCCAGCACCGTCAGCCGACGGTCCGGCACCGGCACCACCGCCTTGTTCGGCTCGATGGTGCAAAACGCATAGTTCGCGCTCTCGGCGTTCTGGGCCTTGGTCAGCGCATTGAACAACGTGGACTTGCCCACATTGGGCAATCCGACAATACCTATACTCAGCGACATGAAAACTCCCCGAAAAAAAGATTGCCGGAACAAAATCCCCGGCGCGGCCCTCTCCTTACCCGTCTTCCAGTCTTGAGGCAAGGGCGGGAACAACCGCGCCTCCGGCGGCCTTCGGGGGGACCGGAAAACCCTTTTCAAAC
Source organism: Desulfovibrio sp. Huiquan2017 (assembly GCF_017351175.1). Lineage (NCBI taxonomy): Bacteria > Pseudomonadati > Thermodesulfobacteriota > Desulfovibrionia > Desulfovibrionales > Desulfovibrionaceae > Desulfovibrio > Desulfovibrio sp. Huiquan2017. Next base: position 47,563 of record NZ_JAFMPN010000007.1, read on the forward strand.
GGCTCTCCGGACTCTCACGATTTTTTTGTGCGGCAGGTGGCGAAAGGGGGCAGCCCAAACGCCCGCTCCCGTCCCCGCAAAGAGAAGACGGCGGTTTCAGGCGGAAGGGATCCCCGGCCGGGTCTCCCGTGTCCGCACAGACTTGAGCGAAGCGAACCGGGATTCTCAAGACCCTCGGCCTTGAGCGGGGGCAGGGCGGCGCCCTGCCCGCCGGTCCCCCCGGGTCCGCCCTCCTTCCTACCGCTGCTTCGGTCGTCGGGCTTCGATGGTCTTGCCCGGCTTGAGTTCGAAGGATTGGCCAAAGATTTCCACGGGCACGATCTTGTCGCCTTGGTGGAAGGCGGTCATGTTGACGCGATCCTGCTCGACGACCAGATCAAACCAGATGGACCGCCAGATGAACGACAGGCGCATCTCGCCCCAGTGTGCGGGCGGGTCGGGATCGACCTTCATGGGCATGGCGGACAGATTGAGCCCGGCGTAGTCCTGCTTGAGGACTTCGAGGGTCCCGGCCATGACGCCGGTGTGGATCCCTTCCACGGTGGTGCCGCCCTGGGTGTCGTAGATGTCGGATTCCATGGCTTCCATGAACCAGTCCCAAGACACGTTGCTCGGATAGATGTACCGGGCGATGACCGCGTGGACCACTTTGGACAGGGTGGAACCGTGGCTGGTCCGCTTTTCGTAGAAGTCGTAGTTGTCCTTGAGCAGCTTGAGGGGGTCGGGCACGTCGTGGCCGAGCTTGCGCAGTATGCGGGCCACCTCCTCGGGTTCGAGGATGTACCAGGTCATCAGGGTGTCGGCCTGCTTGGCGACCTTGTAGTTATCGGGCGAATCGCCTTCGGCCTTGAGGATGCGGTCCATGCGGTGGATGGAGTAGAACCGCTGGCGGTAGGAATCCCAGTCCAATTCGGGCAGGTCCATGTAGCCGTCGAACTGGCTGATGATGCCGTCCTCGGTGACAATGACGTTGAGCTTGGTGGTCATATCCCGCCACTTGGCCACATCCTCGTCGGACAGGCCGAGACGCGCGGTGATCTGGCTCTTGACCTTGGGCGGCAGGGTATCGAGGACGCCTAGTGCCTTTTCGAGCAGCCAGACGACCATGATGTTGGTGTAGGCATTGTCGCGCAGGCCCGGCTCCGTGGAGCCCGGGAGTTTCTCGTGGAACTCGTCCGGGCCCATGACCCCGTCGATGTGGTATTTGCCGGTCGCTTCGTCAAAGGTGGCGATGGAACCCCAGAAGCGGGCGATGTCGAGCATCAATTCCGCGCCGTATTCACGCAGGAAGGCATGATCCCCGGTCCAGGACACGTAACGCCAGGTATTGACGAAGACCGCTATGGACACGTGCCGCTGGCGGCGGGACAAGTCCGGCCCCCAGTCCTTGGACTCGGGATTGTAATGGACCTCCTGGGTCTCCTCGCTGCCGTCGTCGGCGGTCTGCCAGGGAAACATGGCCCCGGCGTAGCCGTTCTCGCGGGCGTATTCGCGGGCCGCGTCCAGACGGTTGTAGCGATACATGAGCAACGCCCTGGAGATATCCGGGAAATTGGCGTCGAAGAAGGGCAGGATGTAGACCTCGTCCCAGAAGATGTGTCCCCGATAGGCCTCGCCGGACAGGCCCCGGGCGGGCATGCCCGCATCGCGGCCCACGTTGTGCGGGCTGGCCGTGACCAGCAGATGGTAGATATGCAACCGGAGCACCCGCTGGACGAAGCGATCGCCCTTGACCCGGATGTCCGCCTTTTGCCACAGGTTTTTCCAGAATTTCGCATGGGGGCCGTAGACGCCCTTGAAGGTCTTCACGGACTTGAGCCCGTCCAGGCACATCTCGCGCAGGTCGCCGGGCTCACGGTCCAGGGAAGTGCGCACGTAGACGAATTTCTCCAGGCCGTAGCAGTGGTTTTCCCTGACCTGGACGCAGATTTCCTCGGAGACTTGGGAGCGATCCTGGACCACTTCCTTGCGCACCTCGATGGGCTTGGCGTCTTCGAGCATCCTCGTCTTGGCGGTCATGACGATCTGGTAGCGCGAATGGGAGGTCTCCATGTGCAGGTAGATGCCATCCCCGGCTTTGCCGCCGCCCACCCGGTTCAGATGATGTGTGTTCAGGCTGGAATAACGGGCCACGCCCTCGTTGCTGACGTTGCCGTCCAACGACGAGCGGAAGGTCAGTTTGGCCGAGTAGTTGAGCGGGGTGAAATCGAATTGCATGGCCAACAGATGCGGGTCGGCCATGGAGGCCACGCGCCGGGAAGAGATGCGGGTGATGCGGCCCACCTGATCGCGGACCACCAAATGGCGTTCCATGACCGCTTCACGCATATTCAGGCGATGGGAGTAGCTGAGAATCTCCATGGACAGGGGCGAAACGAACTCGCCGTTGCCGATCTTGAAGGCCACGGGCAGCCAGTTGGGGCAGTTGACCAGGTCGTTGTTCCAGATTTCGCGCCCCTCCACGTCGCTGGGGGTCTTGTTGAAGATGCCGGAGATGTAGGTGCCCGGGTAGAAGTAATAGGACGAGCACTCGCACTCGTAGGCCCCGCGCGAGCCAAGGTAGCCGTTGCCCACGCAGGTCAGGGTCTCGCGCAGCTTCTCGTCGCCCGGCTCGAAGCCGTGGTAGGTCAGGTACCATTCGTCCGTGGCCATGCCGGACTCGAACCACTCCATGAGGTCGGACACGGTGATCTCGCCCAGGTCGGACACGACCATGTCGGCCCCGAACCGCTTGAGCATCTCGCCGCCGATGTTCCGGGCCACACCCAGGGTCAGACCGAAATTGCCCGCGCAGCCTGCCTGGACGCCGGACAGGGCGTCTTCGACCACGGCGCACTCGCCGGGCTCAAGCCCCATTTTTCGGACGGCGGCGACGAAGATATCCGGCTCGGGCTTGCCCTTGAGGTCGAGTTCGGCCGAGACCACGCCATCCACGTGCGCGTCGAACAGGGTGGTCAACCCGGCCAGTTCGAGGACAAGCATGCCGTTGCGGCTGGAGGTGGCCAACGCCACGAGCACGCCGTTGCGCTTGAGTTCCTTGACCAGGGCCACGGAGGTGTCGAAGACCTCGGGCCCCTGCTCTTTGAGGATCTCCTGGAACAGCGCGTTCTTCTTGTTGCCGATGGCGCAGACCGTGTCGAAGCCCGGCGGGTCGTCCGGATCGCCGGGGGCCAGCCGAATGTTGCGGGACTTGAGAAAACTGAGCACACCCTCGAAGCGAGGCTTGCCGTCCACGTAATTCTGGTAGTCGCTCGTGCGGTCAAAGGGCTCGAACGGAGTGCCGGTTTCCTCGGCCTGGTGCTTGAGGAACTCGTTGAAAGATGCTTCCCAGGCCTGAGCATGTACCCTTGCGGTCCGAGTGATGACGCCGTCCAGGTCGAAGACCACGCCCTTGAGTGTGATTGCTGCCACGGATCACTCCTTTGAATGGTTGATTCTCCGGTGTCCGGGTCACAGGGTACCCAGAATCGTCACCAGCATGTCCGGCTCGGGCACGATCAGCGCCGCGTCGGTCAGGCGGGTTACCCGCGCTTCCAACTCCTTGTCTTCAGTTACAAAAATAGTTTTTGTATCGGGTGAAAAATCAAGCGCCGCCTCCAGCATGGGCACATCCGAGCCGGTGTCGCCGCAAATGAGATTCGCCCCGTGGGCCATGCCCAGGCCCAGCTCGCCGTCGAGGAACCGGACACCGTCGCCCTTGTCGAAATCCTTGAGTCCCTCGCCTTCGGTCTCCACCGTAAGGATGATCTCCACGTCCAGGCCGGTATCCTCGATGCGGAAGTTCTCCTCCGACGGGTCCAGTTCGGCCACCAGGGTCTCTAACGTGGTCAGAAAGGCCTTGGACTCGGCCGGGTCGATAGATCCGCCGATGTCCTGCCGGGCCACGGTGGACTGACCGAACTTCTCCTGCAACCCCGAGCCGATCAGGGTGAACTTCTCATACTCGGGCCGTCTGGTCAGTTCGGTCAGGCGGGCGTTGAGCGCATCCATGGCCGCCTGCTTTTCCGGAGTGATGGCCAACCGCCGAACCCGGCCGTCGCGGCCCAGGCACTCGCGCCCCTTGGAGGCCGCGTAAAAGAACTCGCCTTCCGGGTTGACCGAGATCCGGACCAGTCCCTCCAGGGGGGCGGAGGTCAGGATGACCGGCCTGGCCACGCGGGTCCGTGCGAAACGGGTCAGGAATACCGCGTTGTACACGGATTGGATGGAGGTCAGGTAGCGGGCGCAATAGTTGTTGACCGTGCCGTCCCGGTCCGTGACCAGGCAGCCCAGTTCCGCGCCGTGAAGCAACTCGCGCCCCCGGGCCACGTGTTCGTCGAAGCCGGGATGGAAATCGGCGAGCATATCCAGGAAGGCATCTTCACCCTCCTCAAGGAAAAAGATATCCTTGCGCGTCTCGTCGATCTCGTAGCCCATGTCCAGAGCAATGCTCCGGCCACCGCCGAGGGCGAGGCGCTTGCCGCCGTCCACATCGGGGACTTCCTCCAGCGAAGCCAGAAGGTTGGAGAGTGAAACCGGGATGTCCCCGTCAACAGTTTCGCCGTCGAGCAACGCAGCCGCAGCCCGCCGCCGGATCGCGACGGAAGCGGCCATGAGCGCGTAGAAATCCTTTAGCGTCCTCAGTTCGACGTGATCAATCCCGGCCATTTCCCCTCCTTATGAGTACTCGAAGCGTACGGTGTAGTTGACCGCCTTTCCCTCCGTGCCGGCGGAAGGCGCGACGTTCTTCAGATCGAATTCGATGGTGCCCGCGTCCGTGGGCACGTAAGGTGTGTCCGCGTTCAGGATGGTCCATTGTCCGGCCAGGGATTCCCGGAGCTTGATGTCCCGGGACTCGGCCGAGCCGTTGCGCACGGTGATTCTCCAGCTTATCTCGGCGGCGTTCTTGCCGATGCGCTTGAAGCTGGTCTGCGTGCGCTCCACATTGACGTCGAAGGATCGGCCGATGACCAACCGGACCTCCTCGCCCTCGGCCGCGTGGCCGATGCGCGCCTCGCCCGCCAGGAGCTTGGTTCCGCTCGCCATCGGCATATACACCCGGACCACGCCCGCAGGCATCGGCTTGCCCAGGTTGTTCGCCGCTGTGTTGGTCAGGATCAAAGCCGATTCCACGCTCTGATTGATCTTGCCTGCGCGTTGGTTGGGTCCGCTGCGAAAAAGGCTGGACAGCTCGGTCCGCACCGGGATGTTCGCGGCCGAGAACAGCCCGACCTGCTTGGACCCGGACGCCGGGATGGACACATACCGGCCCGGATCATAGACGTGGTACTGAGAAAAGGATTCCTCGGCGGCCATGGCGGGAGCCGGAGCAGTATCCATGACCATGGCCTCGGCCATCACGGCATTCCCCCGGGCTAACATCTTGGGCGCGGCCGCCCGCTGCACGTCCCCGGCGACCAGGCGCAGGTCCGCGCCGGGGAAGGCGTGGTCGGAATTGTTGGTTACCGTGGCCCAGGCGTCCAGATCGCAGGTCTCACCGGCCTGGCCGACGGTCAGGTTGTAGTCCGCGCGCCACCCCAGGCCGTCCATAAGGTAGCTCAGGGCCACGTTCTTGCGCCCGGCCACGGAGCTTCTCGTGGTCAGGGTCAGGGTCGGCTCGGCGTCGAATCCCTTGGGCATCTCGGGCAGAAGCAAGGCCTCGTAGGAGCCCACGTAGACTTCCTTGCCCATGGCGAAAATGGGCCGGTCCGCGTTGGCCAACAGCTTGGCCTTGCGCAGGATGCGCGCGTTGGCGTCCGCCGGGTCGGGCAGGATCACGGACAGCTCCTTGCCGATGTAGGCGTTCAGCAAATTGGCGGCGGTGATGGGCCGGTAGGCGTATTGGACGTCCTCCACGGTCATGTCCGGGGCCGTGGCCCGGATGGAGGACGGGTCCAGGGTGGACGGGATATCGGTGAAGACCACGGCGGCGGCCCCCTCGGGCAACGTCACCACGCGGGATTCCGTCACTTGGGCCCGACCGGAATTATACACGGCCAACACCGAACCAGCGGCCTGTGCCGGACCGGCCAGGGGAAAGAGGAGAAAGAGTGCGAGTGCGAGCAGCGGAGCGTTGGAAAAGCTTGGCCGATTCATCGGTCCTCCGAGGTTGATTTGAGATTGTGCAGGGACAACGTGCCAATGCCTAGTCTGTAAGATACACGGCCCTGGCCGTTTTTGCAAAAATATAACAAAGAATATCATTCCGGCCATGGCCGAACGCAATCGGCCCCCAGCCCGGCCCACGAGCCCGGATCCCGGCCCACGGAGACCGGCCTGCACTGCCGCCTCCGCGCATTTGCCGTCTCGCGTTCGCCGTCAATCTCTGCTACGTTGAAGCCGCATGAAAATTCTCATTATCGATGATGCCCCGAACTCTGCGGACCAGTTGACCGAAATGCTGCTGGGCGCAGGCTACACCGATGTATCGGACGTGGACTCCCTGGACCGCGCCCTGCGCTTCATGCAGCGCAGCCTGGCCAGGGAAACGCCCGTGGACCTCGTGCTCATTGCGCTCGAAAACCAGGACATCGACGGCATCGCCGCCATCCTGACGCTCAAGTCCCACCGCGAGTTCGAGGACATCCCGATCATCGCCATCGCCGCCGAGGATAATTCGGACGAACTGGACCGAGCCTTCGCAGCCGGGGCCTCGGACTACATCGTCAAGCCCGTGGGGCGCACGGAACTGCGCGCCCGGGTGCGCTCCGCCCTGCAATTGCGCCGCGAGATGATCAAGCGCATGCTCCGGGAACACGAACTGGAACGGCTGGCCCGCAAGCTCGAACGCATGTCCAACCAGGACGGGCTGACCGGCCTGGCCAACCGCCGCTGTTTCGACGACACCCTCATCCGCGAATGGGTACGCAACGGCCGCGAGGACAATTCCCTGGGGTTGCTGATGATCGACATCGACCATTTCAAGGCCTACAACGACGCGCTCGGCCATGTGGACGGCGACATCTGCCTGCGCAGCGTGGCCCGGGCCATCCGAGCCGCCACCAACCGGCCCGGCGACCTCGTCGCCCGTTACGGCGGCGAGGAGTTCGCCATCATCCTGCCCAACACCGAGTTCGACGGCGCGCGCGTAGTGGCCGAGAACATCCACGCCAACCTGGCCAAATCGTGCATCCGCCACCCCGATTCCCGGGTATCCTGTACCGTCACCGTATCCATCGGCGTGGCCGCCGCCGTGCCCACCTGCGACACCACCCCCGAGCACCTCATTCAGGCCGCCGACCGCGCCCTCTACCAGGCCAAACAATCCGGGCGCAACCGGACCGAGTCCATCTGCCTTCCCGACCCCGATCAACTGCGCCAATAATTCCGCCCCCCTCTTCAGCTCTGGAGCGACTCGGGTGCCCCCGGCACCCGACAGCGCCTCTCCGGCCCCGTCACCAAAGCACAAAGCTCACCCCTCCCCCTCTCCAAATCTGGAGTGACTCGGGTGCCTTCAGCACCCGACAGCGCCTCTCGTCCCCGCACGAAGTCCGGCTTTCGAGAGTGGGTCAGCCGTGCATTTTCTTCCGGGTGGCTTTCACCGCAGCGTAGCCGTCTACGTGAGGATGAAAGCCGCCCGGAAAAAATGTGCGGATGGCCCGCTCTCGAAAGCCGCGCCCCAGAATACAAGCAGAGGGCCATGGCTCCGGGGGGAAGCGCATGGCCCTCAACAGGGATGAGGACGGCCGCCCGCAAGGTTCAGGCGGCCGCAAGGAACTATGAAGACGGGAAAACTAGCGAAGGAAATGAATGGACAGGTAGCTGCCGCAGCAGGGGCAAACCTTGACCGGAGTGGCCTTGCCCAGATCGTCACGGATAACCGCTTCCCAGGGAATGAAGCCGTCAAGCGTATATTGAACCATCAACCTGTGACCACACTTGCAAAACCGTTCTTGCATGACTCTCTCCTTGCCGTGTATAGCGCCGAGGCGCGTGTGTCGTAATCGTTGACTGAACGTGATTCTTTAATAAACAGTCTCCAGGCTTTTTGTCAACTAATATTTTACAAATTGTTGTTTTTTCGCAGACAACATGCACAAACAAAGAATCATATGTCATTCCAAGCAAATACAAAAAATCCCCCGCAACGTGCACCGTTGCGGGGGATTGATGGGCGAGTTTCAACGAGAGCTAGCGGTATTCCCGGGACGCCCACAGGACCTGGCCGATGACGCGCACGTTGTCGAGCTCGTCGCCGGACAGGTGGACTGGAGAATAATCCACATTGTCGCTACGCAAAACCAGGGTGCCGGGGAGGCGCTCCACACGCTTGACCATGACCGTGTCCTCCACGCCCACGGCATAAATGCCGCCAGACAGGACGTCGGTACGCGACTGGTCGATGAGGACCATGTCCCCTTCCTTGATCTCCGGCTCCATGGAGTTGCCGATGACCTCCATGAGGACCATGTTGGCGGGGTTGCCCCGGTGAGTCAGCCAGTCCGAGCGGAAGGAATAGTATCCCTCAACCTGGCCTTCGGTCTCAAACGAGCCGCCGCCCGCGCAGAGGCGGGCGCGCACCTTGGGGATCTCCTCGTAGCACGCCCCGTCCTCGGCGGCGGCGGCCAAGGCCGCCTCGGGCCGGGGAAAGCCCTTGCCCTGTTCCAGCCACAGCGGGTTCAACCCGAACCGGGCCGACAGGTCCAGAATCCAACGCGCGGGCACCGAGCCCTTGCGCTTGGCCAGGGACACCGCCGCCCGGCCCACATCCAGTTCGCGAGCCAGTTGGGACTGGTTCTTGATCTCCGTCTCGGAACAGAGCCTCTTGAAAAACGCTTCAAATCCGTTGCTCATCGTTGCGCCTTGGTTAATGAATGTTGCTGAACAATTGTTTATTATCGATTAACGACACTGTCAAGCAACGAACCCATTTTTGTCGTCTTTCAGACGCCGCGCGCAAAAAAACCGGAGCCGACGCGTGGTCGATTCCACGCGCGAATCCGGATTTTCGCGGCAACGGTGAGGATGGTCGTTCACCGGCAGCCCGGGGAGCCTTCTTCCCTAGATGAGATCCTTGTAATCCTTGGCCGCAGCCGCCACGGACTTGAGGTTGAAGTTCAGCTCCAGCCGTTCCACGCTGGCCTCTTCGAGAACCACCTCCACGGCCTGCCCCAGGTAGAAGGACCGTCCGGTGCGCTCGCCCACAAGCATTTCACGCTGAGGCCAATAGGTGTAATAATCGTCGTCCATGGTGGACAGCCGGATCAGCCCCTCGGCCATAACTTCCTTGAGTTCCACGAAAAAGCCGAAGTCGGTGATGTGCGAAATGACCGCGTCAAAGGTTTCACCCACCTTGTCGCGCATGAACAGCACGGTCACCCGCTTGAGGATCTCGCGTTCGGCGTCCATGGCCACCCGTTCGCGGCTGGACAGGTGGTTGGCCACGTTGAGCAGCTTCTTGCGGCCCGGCACGGGCGCGGGCACGCCCTCTCCCTCGTGCAGGGCGGCCTTGACCAGCCGGTGAAGCACCAGGTCGGCATAGCGCCGGATGGGCGAGGTGAAGTGGGCGTATTCCTCGCTGGCCAGACCAAAGTGCCCCTCGTTGTCCGGCGAATACTTGGCCTGCTTCATGGAGCGCAGGAGCATGCGGTTGACGATGTATTCCTTGTCCGTCCCCGCCATGGAGGCCACCAGCATCTGGAGCTTCTTGGGAGTGATCTCCTTGGGCATGACCACGGACTTGTCCGTGCGCGACAACAGCCGGAACAGATTTTTGAGCTTTTCCTCGTCCGCCGGGGGATGGATGCGGAACAGGCAGGGCAACCCGCGTTCGACCAGGAAATGGGCCACGGCCTCGTTGGCCGCGATCATGAATTCCTCGATGAGCTGATGGGCGAAGTTGCGCTTCCGGGGACGGATGTCCGAGGTCTCGCCGTGCACGTCGAAGAATATCTCCGGCTCGGGCAGGTCGAAGTCCAGGGACCCGCGCTGGGCGCGCAACACGTTGATCTTGCGGGCTAGTTCCTCGGCCAGCTCCAGCATGGCGATCAACTCGGGCGACATCCCCGCGCGCGCCTCGGCCCGCTTCTCCATGACCGCCTCGAAGACCTGGGTATAGGTCAGCCGGGCGTGGCTGCGGATGACTGCGGGAAAGACCTGGGTCTGCCGGGTGCGCCCTTCCTGGTCGGTGTCCATGCAGACCACCATGGTCAGGCGCGGCACGTCCGGGTTGAGCGAGCACAATCCGTTGGACAGTTTTTCCGGGAACATGGGTTCCACGGACCTCGGGAAATAATAGGAATTACCGCGTTCAAAGGCCTCGCGGTCCAGGGGCGACCCCTCGGGCACGTAGTGGGAAACGTCGGCAATGGCCACCCACAAGCGGTAGCCACCCTTGCGCCGCTCTACCAGCACGGCGTCGTCGAAATCGCGTGCCGTAGCCCCGTCGATGGTCACGAACTGCTTGTCGGACAGGTTGCGGCGGCCCTTGAAATCCTTGCCGGACGGCTCCGGCGGCAGGGTCTCGGCCTGGTTCACGGACCCGGACGGGAACCGGGTACGGATGTTGTGGTTGGACTTGACCAGCGCCTCCTGCACGGCGATGTCGGCCTCCTCGCCAAGCGACTTGGTGATCTCCCCTTCCCACATGGCCGGGTCGATGCGCTCGCCGGGCGCGCACAGGGCGATCTCGCCCGGCTTGACCTTGATCGAGGGGTCCTTGAGAGTGGCGATGATCCCGAAACCGAGCCTCGGGTCGGACGGACGGCAGAGCCATTCGCCGCCGGTCATCCGCTTGACCACCTTGACCGGCAGGACCTTGCGGCCGCGCTCCAGGATGCGCACGATGCGCCCTTCGGCATTGCGTCCCGCCTTGGGTTCGCCCACCACCGAGACGACCACGCGGTCGCCGTGCCAGGCTTCGTTCAGGTCCCGCTGATTGACGAAGACGTCCTTGCGCCGGGAGTCCTCGGGCACCACGAAGCCGTACCCCTGGCGCTGGATCTCCAGCCGCCCGGTGATGCAGTGCATGGACTCGGCCAGGCCGTAGCCGCGCCGGATGCGCACCAGCTTGCCCTTCTGGACCAGGTCGCGGAGCAGGTCCTTGACCACGGCCTTGTCCTTTTTCTTGAGCTTGAGCTGGCGGATGACCTCGGCCCGGGACATGGGCCGCTTCATCTCCTTGAACAATTTGAGCAGCGCGGCCGCCGACAGGGGCGGTGCGGAAGGTCCGGGACCGTTGCGTTTTTTTCTAGTCATGGTCGTCTCCCTTGGCGAACGCGTCCGCCTCGTGCCGCATGAGGTAATCCGCCGCGAGCTCGGCGCGGTCCGCGCGGCGCAGCCGGAAGGACTCGTAACGTCGGTCCCACCAGGTTGAAAAAGTCGAGCGTTTGCCCAAAGTGGACGGCCCGAACGTCAGAGTCAGATCAAACTGCCAGAACAGGTCGGTGCACATGGCACCGAGCTTGACCGCGTCCTTGGGCGTGCACAGGATCGCCGTACAGCCGAGCCGGGCGGCCTCCTCGGACAGGGCCGTCACGTCCCGCTTGGTGTAGGTATAATGGTCCCGAAAAACCACGTGCCGCTTTGGCTCATAGCCCAGGTACGCCGTGGCCGTGGCCCGGACCTGAACGGGATCCCCCACGCCTGTGGCCAGCAGGTACGGCGCGTCCTCGAAATCGTGCGCCCGCTCCCCGCCGATGACCCGGCGCACCCCTGTGGGGACCAGCCGGAAGCTGAACACCGGCTTGCCGAAGCGCTTGAGGCGCTCCTCGATGCGCATCCCGAGCAGGGCGAATTCCTTGGGGCTGGCCTTGATCAAAAAGGCGTCGGCCCGCTTGAGCGCGGCCTCGGGCTCGCGCCAGGAGCCCGCCGGGATGACCCTATTCCACCCCTCTCGCAGGTCGTCAGGCCGGAGCAGGACCAGGTTCACATGCCGTTGCACGGCCATGTGTTGAAACCCGTCATCCAGGACGATCAGCTCGGGCCGGGCCTTGACCACGGCCTCCCGGCCCGCGCGGGTGCGGTTCGGGTCCACCAGGATGAGCGCCCTGTCATGGGCGCGGGCGAGCATGAGGGGCTCGTCCCCGGCCTCCTCGGCCAGGGCGCCCGGCTTGACCTCATAGGGCAGATGCCGGGGCTTGGCCCGGTAGCCGCGCGTCAGCAAAGCCACCGGAATGGACTTGGACTCGGCCCAGCCCAGCAGCCAATCGGCCACCGGGGTCTTGCCCGTGCCGCCCCAGCCGATATTGCCCACGGACACGGTCAACGCGGGCGGCTCCCAGCGCTTGAGCAGCCCCCGGCCGTACAGCCCGGCGCGCACGCGCATGGCCCCGGCGTACAGCCAGGAAAAAGGACGCAGCAACGGGTACAGTGCGCGTTGCAGATCGGTCACGGTCTCGGACATGGTACACCGGGGAAAAGATTCGTCATTGAAGAAGCATACGTCCCCCGCACCGAACTGGCAAGGGGAGAGGCGACACGGCCGCGACCGGCACGAAACTCCGCCGCCCCTCCCCCGGCTTCGCCCTGGATTGCGATGACGACACCACGTCCAGCGTCACCTCCTTCGCGGGCTTCAGCCATCAGCACTGGAAGGCGACGCAAGCCGGTAAAATCAAGAGGTCGGAGGTTGCGCCACGCGCCCTTCCGCCACCCCCGAGAAGCGATCGCGCCAAAGCATCGACCCCTCGCCCGCCGACCACGAAAAAGGCCGCACCCCGGAGGGATGCGGCCTGTTCGGTGCATTGTAACTGTCGGAAAGCGGACTACCTGCGGTCGCCCATGAGACGGAGCAGCATGAGGAACAGGTTGTAGAAGTCCAGATACAAGGTCAGGGCGCCCAGGATGGTGCCGCGCCGGATGGCCGCGGTGTCGCCCATGGGCACGTTCTCGCCCATGGTCTTCAGCTTCTGGGTGTCGTAGGCGGTCAGGCCCACGAAGATGATCACGCCGAGGACCGAGATGGCGAAGGACATGCCCGGGCTTTGCAGGAACATGTTCACCACCATGGCGATGATGATGCCGATCAGCCCCATGAAGAGCAGGCTGCCCCAGCCGGTCAGGTCTTTCTTGGTGACCATGCCGTAGATGGACATGGCGCCGAACATGCCCGCGGTGGTGACGAAGGTCGTGACCACCGAGGCCGTGGTGTAGGCCAAGAGAATCGGGGCCAGGGAGAAGCCGTTCAGGGCGCTGAAGGCCATGAACAGGCCCGTCGCCGTGCCGGGATTCATGGTCGAAATCTTGAAGCTCATGAAGAAGACCATGCCGAAGGCCGCCAGCAGGGCGATCATGGGCAGCATGGTGGGCGCGTACGTGCCGGTCTGCGGATTGTAGGCAAAGGCCAGGTTGGTCAGGGCCGGGACGGTCAGAGTGGCGAAGGCCACCAGGGCGGTCAGGCCCAGGCCAGCGCTCATCCAGCCGTAGACGCCGCGCATGAAGGCGTTCAGGACCTCGACGCGGGAGGTCTCCGTCCGTTGCATGCTGGGATACTGAGTCATTGGTATTCCTCCGAATTGATGACGTGCTTGTGGCCGGGAATCTTCCCGGCACTGCTTCTATCTAATCAGCTTTCCCGACCGTGGCAAGGGAATGCATGAAATTGCACAACGTCTCGGGAAGCTACCGGTCCACGCGGACGCCGTAAAGCCGCTCGGCTTGTTCCACCGTGACCACGGTCATGCCGATAGGGGCCAGGGTAGCGGCGGCCAGCTTGAGATGCTGCCAACCCCACGGGATGCCGAGGATGGTGATGAAGCAGCCCAGGGCGGACAGGATATGGCCCAGGGCCAGCCACCAGCCCGCGAAGACGAACCATACGATGTTCCCCAGCGTGCCCCAGTTCGAGGTGCCGAGGTCCTGCCGTCCGGTGAGCACGTCGCGGCGGATCAGGGTCCGGCCGAAGGGCATGAACGAAAATCCCGCGATGACGAAGGCGGCCCGCGCCCAGGGCAAGCCGATGATGGAGATGGCCATGAGACAACCGGCGAACAGCCAGCCGATAGCCATGAAGACGCCGCCGATGATCCACCAGATCAAATTACCGAGAAACGAAAGCATGGGGACTCCTTCTGCTTGATGTGCAAGCATGCTATTGGCCCATCCCGGCACGTTCGTCAATGGCGGAGAACGTCGGCCGGGCGCTCTCCGGAGGTCAGGAGCAACCCGCCCGCCAGGGCCGTGAACGGCGCCACGGTGACCAGGCCGAAGCTGCCCACCAGGGTCTTGAGGACCTCGGCGGCCACGTAAATGAAATTGAAGGTGGTATCCAGCGGAATGCCCTGGGCCATGAAGGCCATGAGCAAGGTCACGAACCCGCCCGAGTAGGCCAGGAGCAGGGTCGTGGTCATGGTCCCGACCACGGCCCGGCCCACGCGGATGCCCGACCAGATGGCCTCCATCCGGGAGATACCCGGTTTCTTGGCCACCACTTCGCTCATGGCCGAGGCCACGTCCATGGCCAGATCCATGACCGCGCCGCAGGAGGACAGGAAGACCCCGGCCATGAACACGCGCGTCAGGTTCAGGTGACCATAGCCCGCGTAGAGCAGGGTCTCGGCAAAGGGCATGACCGCCCCGTGCACGTGGAACCGGCCGGTGAAGTAGACGCCCAGGGCGCAACTGGCCACCACCCCGAGGAAAGCCCCGAGAAAGGCGGTCAGGCCGGTACGGTTCACACCGGCCACCAGGAAGATGATCACCGCGCTGAGCAGGGCGACCACGCCCAGGGTCAGCCAGACCGGGTCCGTGCCCTTGAGCAGCAACGGGACCAGGATCTTCCACAACAGCAATCCGGTAAAGACGAAGGACAACAGCGCCTTGAACCCTGTCAGCCCGCCGAAGGCCAGGAGCAGCGCGGCGAACAGGCCGAGCAGAAAGAGTTCCAGCCCCAATCGGTAATGGGCCTGCGGGTTGACGTAGATGACCTTGCCCCCGCTGTCCACGGTCAGAATGACGTAGGCCGTGTCCCCGGCCTTGAAGAGCTTGTCGCGATCCAGTTGGCCCAGGAGCTGGTTGCTGGCCGAGAAGGTCTCGCCCTTGAACGGCCCATCCAGGATTTCGAGCGTCACGGCCTGCTCGCCCGCGCGGATCATGCCCAGGCTCTGGATGTTGGCGTCGTCCACGGCCGTGATCCGGGCCGTGCAATGGACCGCGTCCCGGTCCTTGTTGGTCTCGAACCCGGTCGGCACGTAATAGAGGGCCACGGAAACGACGATGAAGATGATAACCAGGGCCCAATCGCGGGACGTCTTGTTGAGTGCGTGCATGATCTTCCTGAAAAAGGGGCGGGCGGACCGTGGAGGCCCGCCCGCCGAAGGTTGGATGAAACGCTGTCTAGTTGGCGGCCACGCGCGCGGCGGCGATGTCGGCAAACACGGCCTTGGCGGGCATGCCCATGGAGGCCATGAGCTTGGTGGCCACGTCCTTGTTGTCGTAGCTGCCGTTGAAGGCCTGGCAGTTCACGCCGATGGCGGAAGTGGAGACCGGCACGCCGGTGTGCTTGTAGGAGGTCCAGCCCAGACCGGCCTTCTGGTTGAGCACGTGGGTCAGGGTCACGGACAGCGGGTCGTACTCGCCGTACAGCAGGTAGTCCCCGCCCTTGACCTTTTCCCCGGCCATGGAGCGGCGGAAGGCCTGCTCGATGTCGGCGGCTTCGTAATCGGCCAGGACCATGGGGTCGGTCTTGGCATCGCCGGTGAACTTCAGGCCGAAGTCGGCGGTGATGATCGGTTTCATGGCGTTGAAATCGCCGCCCTTCTTCTTGAAGTCCACCAGGGTCTCGTCGGTGAATTTCTGGAAGGAGACCTTCTGGTGGCTGAGGATATCGTAGTGGGAACCATACTTGGTACCCGCGAAGCCCAGGGTCAGGCCGCCGCATTCGTGGTCGCCGGTGACCACGATCAGGGTCTCGTCGGGGTGCTTGTCATAAAAGGCCAGGGCCTTCTGCACGGCCTTGTCGAAAGAAATGGTGTTGTCGATGGATGCGGCCGCGTCGTTGGCGTGGCAGGCCCAGTCGATCTTGCCGCCCTCGACCATCAGGAAGAAGCCCTTGTCGTTGTCGAGCATCTCGATGGCCTTACCCGTGAATTCGGGCAGGGTGATGTCCTTGTCGGTCATGTCCATGACATAGGGCAGAGCCTTGCCGTCCTGGAGCCAGGCGTTCCAGGCGATGACCTTGCCGTCGCCGGGCGCAAGCGCCATGAAGCCCTTCTTGTCGGTGACGACCTTGTAGCCGTTGGCCTTGGCCTTTTCCAGGGCGTCGCCCATGGGGGCCTTGGACTTCTTGCCCGCCGGGTCCTTGAGCCCGCCGCCCGCGAAGAAGTCGAAGCCGGAGTCGGCCAGGGCATGATCGATCTCGTGGTACATGGAGCGATTCTTGACGTGGGCGTAGAACGCGGCCGGGGTGGCATGGTCAATGGACACGGACGAGACGATGCCGACCTTCATGCCCCTGTCGCGGGCCATTTCGGCGATGGTCTTGACCGGCCTGAACTGCGGGTCCACGCCGATGTAGTTGATGTTGGTCTTCACGCCGGAGGCCAGGGCCGTGGCCGACGCGGCGGAACCGGTGATGAACCGGTCGTTGGCAAAGGTGGTGGTGATGCCCTGGGCGGGCATGGCGTCAATGGCCAGCTTGTGGCCCAGATAGGCGGAGCTGGCGGCCCGCTGGGGCAGCCCCATGCCGTCGCCGATGAAGAAAAAGACGTATTTGGCGTCCTTGGCCCAGGCGGAACCGGCCATGAACACCATGGCCAGGGCCAGCGCCAGGACACACCCGACAAACCGTTTCTGCACTTTCAACATGTCAAACCCTCCTCAGGTCCATTTGGTGTTGTTTCAAGTCCCAGTATCTACGCCCGGAACGTTACGGAAGCATGTGACCGGGCGGACAACAGGTCACGAGGCGGTGACAAATCCGTTACAGCCGATCCGCTTGATTTTCTTATTGAATAGTAGTGCATCCCGAAGGCGGGCACAGGCCTTTTCGCTGGCTCCCCTTGAAAAGGACCGTTGTTTAGTGAATATTGGCCCGGAAAACGAACGCATATCGTGCCACTTTTTTCATTGAATTATCCGCCCCCTCCCCTGCGCGGCCGCGCCGGGAAACGGCGGACGAAACCGAGGGAGCCCCCATGGAACCGACCGCACCGACCCCGCCTGTCAGCAAGGAATACTGGAACAACCATGCCCGGAGTTTCCCCCGGTTCGAGGAGGGCGAAGATAACTATGAGGCGGGCGTGATGCGGATGATCAAGGCGCACGGTGTGGATTTTCGCGGCGCGTCGGTCCTGGATGTGGGCTGCGGCAGCGGCATGTACACCATCCGGATCGCCCGGGAGGCGGCACGCGTCACGGCGCTCGACGTCTCCGACGTGATGCTGGACATCCTGCGCGAGGATGCCGAGGCCAGGGGGCTTCACAACATCGACTACGTGCGCTCGGAATGGATGGAGTACGACGGCGACGAAACCTTCGACATCGTCTTCTGCTCCATGACTCCGGCCATTCAGAGCGAGGCCTCCCGGCTCAAGTTGCTGCGTCACGTGGCCGGGGCCACCGTGTTCATGGGGTTCGCCGGGCTGATGAAATCCGACGTCATGAGCGGCCTGTACGCCCATTACGGAGTGACGCCCCGGGTCTTGGCCAACGGCACCGAAATGCGCGACTGGCTCGACGGACGGGGCATCCCCTACGCCGCCTACCCAGTGGAAGGCGTCTGGCAGGTCCGAAGCTCCCTGGAAAAACTGACCGACTCCTGCTCCACGTTTCTCTCCCAGTACGGCGTGGCCGCCGAGCCGGATCATCTGCGCGCCTATCTGTCCGCGTTCGAGGAGACGCCCGGCTCCTTCCTGGAGCGCACGGAATACAAGATCGACCTGCTCATCTGGGACAAACGGGCGGCCTGAACCGGATGCCGCCCAGGGCGGCCCGTTTCTTGACATCGACTGCGCCCACCCGTTAAGAGAGGCCATGCGTTCATCGGAACATCATACGAAAACACGTCGCTGGTGGTGGCAGACTTTACGGAGTATGCCACCAGCATAGAGTATCAAGGTATCAAGCTGTCGGCATGCATGGCCGGCGGCATCGTCTCTTTTCAGGGCTGTCGGCATTTCCGGCAGCCCTTTCTTCATCCACAATTCGAAGACATCGGAAAGGAGACACGGCAATGAAAAGAATATTAACCGGAGAACGGACGACCGGGAACCTGCACATCGGCCACTACTTCGGCTCGCTGCAATCGCGGGTCAAATTGCAGGACGAATACGAAACCTTCATCATCCTCGCGGACATGCAGGTCCTCTACGACCACCTTGAGGATGAAAAAGGCAAGTCCATTCGCGACAACGTGTACCGGGCCCTGCTCGATAACCTGTCCGTCGGGCTGGACCCCGACAAGGTGACCTTCTTCGTACAGAGCGAAATTCCCGAGCTCGCGGAACTGACCATGTTCTTCACCTTCCTGGTGTCCATTGGCCGGGCCAAGCGAAACCCCACGGTCAAGGCGGAAATGGAACAGGCCGGAACCAGCTATGAGCACATGAACCTCGGTTTCCTCTCCTTCCCGGTGTCCCAGGCGGCAGACATACTCCTGCCCAAGGCGGACCTGGTGCCCGTGGGCGAGGACCAGATCCCGCACATCGAACAGACCCGGGAGATCGCCCGCCGGTTCAATTCGCTCTTCGGCGAAACCTTTCCCACGCCGGACTATCTCGTCTCCACCTCCCCCCGGCTGCCGGGCCTTGACGGTCAAAACAAGATGTCGAAATCGCTGAACAACGTCATCAACCTCACGGACGACGAGGCCACGGTGAACAACAGAATCAAAAAAGCGTACTCCGGCGAGGGGCACGCCCTCTTCACCTACGGCAAATTATTCGGCGTTGAGCCCAACGAACGCATGGGGACCTTCAAGCCCGCCCTGGCGGAAAGCGTCAACGCCTTTCTGGAACCCATCCGAACCCGCCGCAGGGAGCTGGAAAAGGAACCCGGTTACCTGCGCGAGATTCTGGACAGGGGACGGGACAAGGTCCGGGCGATCGGGGCGGAAACCCTCGCCCAGGTGAAGGAGCGGATGGGCATGGTCTATTGACGCGCCGCGGGCGCGCGGACGGGACGGGGCGGCCGGGGAAAGGCCGTCCCCGTTCTACTGCATGAAATCGTGGGCCCAGCGGACCAGGTTGATACCGATGAGCAGGGCCCCTTCCCAGCGGCGGACCTTCCAGCCCGTGCGCAGGATGACCAGGACCAGGCCGACCATGCCGACTAGGACGATCAGGCCGGACAGGGCCTCGGACGAGACCGGCAGCGGCTTGAGCAGGCAGGTCAGCCCGAGCACGCCCGCGAAGTTGAAGAAATCCGAGCCGATGAGGTTGCCGAGCAGCATCTCGTTTTTGCCCCGGACGGAGGCCGCCAGACAGGTGACCAGTTCGGGCAGGGAGGTGCCCGCAGCCACGATAGTCACGCCGATGACCCAGGAGGACACCCCCAGCGTCGTGGCGATGGACGTGGCCGCCGAGACCATCAGGTCGCCGCCCGCAGCGATGGCCACGAACCCGGCCCCGAGCCAGACCCCATCCCGCCAGGTGGCAACCCGGCCCCGTGTCTCTTCCAGTTCCTCCGCGCCCACGGCCTCGCGCTTCACGCCCAGATAGACCAGGTAGCAGATGAGCAGGGCCACGAGGCAGCCACCGAAAAGGCGGCTCAATTGGCCGGTGAAGGACACGGCCAGAATACCCGCCGTGGTCAGGAACAGGAGCAGCCCGTCCCGGTAGACGATGGTTCGGTTGGAAACCAGCGGCTTGATCACGGCCATGAGCCCGAGGATGAAGCCGAGGTTGAAAATATTGGACCCGACCACGTTCGACAGGGAGAGGTCGTTCTGCCCCCGGAAGGCGGCATTCACAGTCACCAGGAACTCCGGGGCCGAGGTGCCGAAGGCCACGATGGTCAGCCCGATGACCAGTTCCGAAACATTGTACTTGCGGGCGATGAGCGCCGCCGAGGTGACGATCCAGTTGGCTCCGAACCAGAGCAGCAGCGCCGAAGCGGCGAAGGAGAAGATGTCGATGAACATTACCGGACTCTATGTGAAGGCGCGAACCGGCGCAACCTGGGCCTGGGCCTGTTCCCGCTTCCATTCGCGGACCAGGTCCGGGACGGGCTCGGACCAGCGCAGCGCGGTCTCGCGGGCCGGAATGACGGCCACGATCTCGGTCCCGCCCCGCCGTCCGACGCTCACCCGCACGGGTTCATCCGTGGCCGCAAACCGCTTGCGCGCCTTGCCCGAGTAAGAGCTGATCAGGGCGGCGGCGTCCCGGACGACTTCGGGAGTCCAATCGCCGCAAAGCGGCCTGCCCAGGGCCAGGGGCCCGGGGAAATCAACCAATTTGAAAAGATAGTCGCTGTCCTCGGCCAGGGCCGCGATCTGGTCGTTGTCCGCGGCGGTGCGGCCGAAGGCCAGCCAATGCGGACCGGCCCAGACCTGCCGTCCGGCGCGGGCCAGGGAAAAATCGCCGGGGGCAGGCCTCCCGCGATGGGTCAGAAGCCGCACGAACCGGGCCGCGCCGTGGGTCTCGGTCAGGCAGCAGCCCCCCGCCGGAGTGGGAATCTCGGTGAATCCGTACCGCTCGGCCAAGGCGTATTGCGGCTTGCGTCCCCGGCCGCGCCAGTCGAGCAATCTGTCCCGGTCCACCAGCCCGGACGTCTCCATGGGCGTGGGCGGAAGATTCCTGGCGCACAGGGGGCGCAGGAGCACGTTGCGGACCTCGGCCCGCTTGGTGATCACGTTGAGTGCATCCTCGCGCTGGCTCATGGGCCGCTGGCCCACGACCTCGCCGGAGACGAGGAACTTCGCGCCGTATTCCCGCATGAGCCCGTGGGCGTGTTCAAGCATGATGATCTTGCAGTCGATGCACGGGTTCAGCCACTTGCCGAACCCCTGGGACGGGCCGTCCAGGAGCATGTTCACATAGGCCTGCCGGATGTCCACGGATTCGGCCTCGATGCCGTAGTGATCCCGCCAGAAGGGGATCAGATGGGGCTTGCCGAAAAAGGGCGTGACAAAGTGCAGCCCCAGGACCGTCAGGCCCTGATCCATGACCGTGCGCATGGCCAGGATGGAATCCAAGCCGCCCGAGAGCAGGGCCAGCGCGTCGTAAGAGTTTCGTTCCGCCATGGAGGGGACCCTTATGTGAGATTCCGGCCGAGAGCAAGCGCCGGAAGGACCGCGCCTAGAGGGCCGACTTTTTGAGCAAGACGTTGAAGCGGGCCAGGAATTCCTCGGGCGACAGGCCGTGATTCTTGAAGTAGAGGAGGGAAACCGGAACGCACAGGGGCGTATCCTCACCGATCGTGCCGGGGCAGGCGACCACATTGTCGAACAAGGGCGCGTTCTCTTTCTTCAGGTATTCCCCGAGGCGGCGGTCGCAAACGACCATGTCCAGACGCCCCTCCAGCAGCATACGGAAGTTGGCCCGATTCGGATTTCGCCCTATGTTGCCCTCCAACTGGAATCTCTCGGCGGCCACGGCCTCCTGCCATTCCGGTCCATAACGGTATCCATCGATCACGCCGATGCGCAATCCCGCCAGGTCGTCCATGCTTTTCCAACAAGGCCGTGTGTTCGTGCGCAGTTTCCAGAGCACGGTGTGCATGTACTCCATGGGATCGGAAAAACGCATGAAGCGCTGCCGTTCAATGTCGACCACACAAGGAAGCATCAGGGGCATGGCCCCGGTCCGCATGGCTTCCAGACAGCGCCGAAAAGGCAGGATATGAAACTTCGGCGTATAGCCCATGGCGGACAAGATCCGCCCGAGCTTTTCCACAGCCGTCCCGCCCGGCTCCCCGCCCTGGTCCAGCCGGGACATGGGCGGCAGCAGATAGGCGGCCACCTCAAAAACCGGCCCCGCCGCCCGAGCCGTCCCTCCGAACAAACAAACGATCAATGCCATTGCGGACAACAGCCCGCCGATTCGTGCAAAAAGAATTCTCATCATGTCTCCGTATTGTTCCGTGCCGAAAAGCCTACACGCGGCCGGACAATTCCGTGGGCCCGCCCGGGCCGCCCTGAAAGGGGCAACCTTTTGCGCGCACGGCCTGTTTTCCCATATATGATGGGTGTTGCCCGCGAAGGACGTATCTGGTATCGGAACATGTTGCTTATTTGTTGCCGCCAGTCAAATCCCGGAGGATACCCCATGGCTCGTAAAGCCGTTGACCCCGACGTCCTGCGCAAGGAAGCGCTGGGCACTGCCCTGACCACCATCGAACGCAAATTCGGCAAAGGCTCGATCATGCGTCTGGACGACGAGGCGTCCCATTCCATTCCGTTCATCCCCACCGGGTCCATAGGCCTGGATATCGCGCTCGGCATCGGCGGCGTGCCGCGCGGCCGCGTCATCGAGATTTTCGGCCCCGAGTCCTCGGGCAAGACCACCCTGGCCCTGCACATCATCGCCCAGGCCCAGAAGGCGGGCGGCGGGGCCGCATTCGTGGATGCCGAGCACGCCCTTGATCCCGGCTACGCCAAGCGGCTGGGGGTCAAGACCGACGAGTTGCTCATCTCCCAGCCCGACTACGGCGAGCAGGCCCTCGAAATCGCCGACCTGCTGGTCCGATCCGGGGCGCTGGACGTGGTCGTCATCGACTCCGTGGCCGCGCTCATCCCGCAGTCCGAGCTCGAAGGCCAGATGGGCGAGACCCAGGTGGGCAGCCAGGCCCGGCTCATGTCCCACGCCCTCAGGAAACTGACCGGCACCATCCACAAATCCAATTGTGTGGTCATCTTCATCAACCAGATCCGCATGAAGATCGGCATGACCGGCTACGGCAACCCCGAGACCACCTCGGGCGGCAACGCGCTCAAGTTCTACGCCTCGTGCAGGCTGGACATCCGCCGCATCCAGACCCTCAAGGACAAGGACGAAGCCTACGGCATCCGCGCCCGCATCAAGGTGGTCAAGAACAAGGTCGCCCCGCCCTTCCGCCAGGCCGAGGTGGACGTGCTCTACGGCCAGGGCATCTCGCGCATGGGCGAGATCATCGACATGGGCGTGGAGAACGGCATCATTGAGAAGTCCGGCGCATGGTACGCCTTCGGCTCCGAAAAGCTCGGCCAAGGCAAGGAGAACGTCCGCGCCCTGCTGATGGACAACCCGGATCTGGCCGGATCCATCGAAGAGGCCCTGATGACCCACCTCGGATTCCGCGACGTTCCCGAGGCCCCCGCCGCACCGACGCAGGATGCCGGAGACGCCGACGAATAGTCTGATTTTCAGCCCGAAACGAGCGCCCCGGGCCTACAGCCCCGGGGCGTTTTTCTTCGGCAATACCCTTCTTTGGAGAACAGTAAACGATGAAAGCCAACGAAATCCGCCAACGGTTCCTTGAGTACTTCGAGAGGAACGGCCACACCATTGTGGAATCCTCTCCCCTGACCCCCAAGGACGACCCGACCCTGCTCTTCACCAACGCGGGCATGGTCCAGTTCAAGAAGCTCTTCCTGGGCCAGGAAAAGCGCGACTACATCCGCGCCACCACGGCCCAGAAGTGCCTGCGCGTGGGCGGCAAACACAACGACCTGGAAAACGTGGGCCGCACCGCCCGCCACCACACCTTTTTCGAGATGCTCGGCAACTTCTCCTTCGGCGATTACTTCAAGGAGGACGCCATCCGCTTCTGTTGGCAGTTCCTGACCGAGGAGCTCAAGCTGGACAAAAACCGCCTGTACATCACCATTTACAAGGATGACGACGAGGCGGGCGAATTGTGGCGGAAGGTGGCCGGAGTCCCCGAGGACCGCATCTACCGCCTGGGCGAAAAGGACAACTTCTGGTCCATGGGCGACACCGGCCCCTGCGGCCCCTGCTCCGAGGTCCACTACGACCAGGGCGAGGAAGTGGGCTGCGGCCCGAACTGCGGCATCGGCAAATGCGACTGCGACCGTTTCCTGGAGATTTGGAACCTGGTCTTCATGCAGTACGACCAGGCCGAAGACGGCACCCGCACCGACCTGCCCCGGCCCAGCATCGACACCGGCATGGGCCTGGAACGCATCGCGGCCGTGGTTCAGGGCGTGCATTCCAACTACGAAACCGACCTGTTCCAGAGCATCATCCGGTACACCGCCGACCTGGCGGGCGTGAAGTATCGTGAGAGCGAGGAGATCGACACCGCCCTTCAGGTCATCGCCGACCACTCCCGGGCCATCGCCTTCCTCATCCCGGACCAGGTGCTCCCGTCCAACGAGGGACGGGGTTACATCCTGCGCCGGTTGATCCGCCGCGCCTACCGTTTCGGCAAGCTCATGGGGCTGACCGGCACCTTCCTGTGGAAGACCGCCTCCAAGGTCATCGACGACATGGGCGGCCACTACAAGGAGTTGGAGGAGACCCGCAACTTCATGGTCGAGGTGGTCCGAGGCGAGGAGGAGTCCTTCGCCAAGACCCTGGACAAGGGTCTCGAAATGCTTGAGCAGGAACTGGCCGAGTTGAAGAAGGCGGACGCGGCCGTGGTCCCCGGCGAGACCACCTTCAAGCTTTACGACACCTACGGATTCCCCATCGACATCGTCCGCGACGTGGCTGAACAGCACGGCATGGGCGTGGACGAGGCCGAGTTCGACAAATTCATGCAGGAGCAGAAACAGCGTTCCAAGGCCGCCTGGAAGGGATCCGGCGAAAAGGATGTGGCCAGCATCTTCCAGACCCTGCTGGAACAGGACGTGACCAGCGAATTTTCCGGGTATGAGACCATGGCCGACCAGTCCTCGGTCACTTATGTCCTGACCCCGGACGGCGCGGTCGTGGACCGGCTCTCCTCGGGCGACTCCGGCTGGCTGGTGGCCGAGATCACCCCGTTTTACGGCGAGTCCGGCGGCCAGGTGGGCGACACCGGGTCCATCGCTGCCTCCGGGGGCAAGGCGGACGTGCTCGACACGGTCAAGCCGTCCAAGAATCTGACCGCGCACAAGGTCACCGTCACCGAAGGCGAGCTCAGGCCCGGCGCCCCGGTCTTCCTCAATGTGGACCGCACCCGGCGGCTGGCCACCATGCGCAACCATACCTCCACCCACCTGCTCCACACCGCCCTGCAAAAGGTGCTCGGCGACCACGCCAAGCAGGCGGGCTCGCTGGTCGGACCGGATCGGCTGCGCTTCGACTTCACCCACATCAAGGGCCTCTCCGGCGAGGAGATCGCCGAGGTCGAGAAGCTGGTCAACCAGGCCATCTTCGACGCCATTCCCGTGACCCGCGAGGTCATGTCCATCCAGGACGCCCAGGCCAAGGGCGCCACCGCCCTGTTCGGCGAGAAGTACGGCGACACGGTCTCGGTCATCGAAGTGCCCGGCGTGTCCATGGAATTCTGCGGCGGCACCCATCTGGACAACACCGGCATCGCCGGATCCTTTGTCATCACCTCCGAATCCGGCGTGGCCGCGGGCATCCGGCGCATCGAGGCCGCCACCGGCCACAATGCCGTGGCCTGGCTGAACGAACGCCGCGAAGCGGCAACCGAGGCCGGAGCCATGCTCAAGGCCCAGCCCGCCGATCTGCCCAAAAAGGTCAAGGACCTCCAGCAGCAGGTCAAGGACATGCAGAAGGAAATGAAATCCCTCCAGGCCAAGCTCGCCTCGGGCGCGGGCCGCGACATGATGGGCGAGGTGGAGGAAATCGGCGGCGTCAAAGTCCTGGCCGCCCGGGTGGACGCCCCGAACATGGGCGTCATGCTCGAACAGATGGACGCCCTGCGCTCCAAGCTGCCCTCGGGCATCATCTGCCTCATCGCTCCGCACGAGGACGGCAAGGTTTCGGTGGCCCTGTCCGTGACCAAAGACCTGCACGGCCGCTTCAAGGCGGGCGACCTGATCAAACCCGTGGCCGGCGAAGTCGGCGGCGGAGGCGGCGGCCGTCCTGACCTGGCCCGCGCGGGCGGCTCCAATCCGGCGGGCATCGACAACGCACTCGCCAAGCTCCGGGAGCTCGTCGCGGCATAAACTCGCGGCTCATTATCAACAATAAAAGGGTCCCCGCACTGACGTGCGGGGACCCTTTTCCGTGCTGCGCGGACGAGCCGGAGCGGACCGTCACTCACCGTCGCCGTCCTCCCCCGCGGGAGGCCGGTAGTTGCGGAGCAATACGGCGACCACGACGCCGCCCACGGCGATGAGAATGGCCCCGGCCGTGAAGACGTAGGCTATGCCCAGGGTGTCGAAGATGATCCCCGACAGGATGGGCGAAACGATCATGCCGAAACTGTAGGCGGCATCGGTCACGCTCATGAGCGAGGCCATGCCCATGGTCTGGCCGAGATAGCCGGTGATGACCAGGCTACCGGGCAGGATGAAGCCGGTGGACGCGCCCATGAGGATGTTCAAGCCGAGCAGCGGGAGGAAATCCGTGCTGAACGGCATGCAGAAAACCGCCACGGCCACCCCGAACATGCCCAGGATGACCACGCGCTTGGGATTGGTCCGGTCGGCCAGCCGTCCGACGGGCCGCTGCATCAGGGCGATGAGAAAAACGTTGGCGGACAGCAGGAAGCCGAACTGGGAACCGGACAGGCCGACCTGATGGGCGTAGATGGGCAGAAAGGTATAGACCGCACCCTGGCCGGAAGCGCTGAAAAACCGCATCAGGACAATGGCGAAGGCGGTTCGGTTGGCCAATATCTGCCGGAAGGTGGCCGTTCCCCCCTTGCGGGTGACCGCGCCGCTCTCCCGGTCCGAGGGGACGAAGAACGCGACGAAGACGGCCGTAACCACGGACACCGCGCACAGGGTGTAAAAGGGCATGGCCATGCCGAAATGCTCCTGGATCACTCCGCCCAGGGTAGGGCCCAGGCCCAGGCCGACCATGGCCGCCATGTTCAGGGTGCCCATATAGGCCCCGAGTTGCCCCTTGGGGGCGATGTCGGCCGCCAGGGCCATGGCGATGGGCACCACCAGCAGCGAAGTGAAACCGTGCGCCAGGCGAACGAGAATCAACGCCCGGGAACTGTCGGCCGCCAGATAGGCGCAGGACACGAGCGCATACAGCACAAGCCCGACGAGGATGAACGCCTTGCGCCCCATGCGGTCGGAGAAGCGCCCGATAAAGGGCGCGCAGGCGGTGCGGGAAACGTTGAAGCTGGCGATGATCGCGCCGACGACGAATCCGCCCGCCCCCATCTGGACGGCGAGGATCGGCAGCAACGGCCAGATGATGCCGAGGCCGACCATGGTCACGCCGATGGCCACGGACAGGGAGAAAAGCACGGCGGCTGAATTGGTTCGCATTGTGGATTCGTGTCATGCCCGCAGGCAGATGGCTTGACTCGGAGACCGGATGTCCCGTGGAGCGAGCCTCCCTTATCACGCCCTCCGGCACAAGCAAAGCGCTTCTTCACGCGTCCGGCGGGAACGGGAAGGGCCTGGCCCGACCGCTCGGCACGGGGCAATAAAAAGCTTGTGGGCTTTCCGCTTTTCAGGTAAGTACGTCCTCCCGGTCAGCACCACCGGCTTTGGAGAACACCCCCGTTACAACCCTGTTCTCCCAGGTTCGGCGGCCTGGTCGCGTGACTACTCATATATAGTTGAAATGGGTTGACAGGCGGGCGAGATGCCCGTAAAGGTCCCCTTCTTGAGAATTTGCAAGGAGCATTTTTATGAAGACATATAGCCCGAAGCCGGAAGACGCGAACCACGAATGGTTCATCGTCGACGCCACGGACAAGATCCTGGGCCGCCTGGCCACCGAGATCACCACCCGTCTGCGCGGCAAGCACAAGCCGGAGTTCGCCCCCCACATGGACATGGGCGACTTCGTGGTGGTCATCAACGCCGAGAAGATCAAGGTCACCGGCAAAAAGATGGACGCCAAGAAATACTACAAGCACACCAACCATCCCGGCGGTCTCAAGGAAAAGAGCCTGCGGCAGATGCTGGACATCAAGCCCGAGAACGTCATCACCGCCGCCGTCAAGGGCATGCTGCCCAAGAACAAGCTGGCCGCCCAGCAGCTTAAGAAGCTGAAGGTCTACGCCGGTTCCGAGCACCCGCACGCGGCCCAGGCTCCCAAACCTCTGGATTTCTAATCGGGGATTATCATGAGCGATTTCACCTACGCCACTGGCAAACGTAAGAATGCGATCTCCCGCACCCGCCTGTACGCCGGCACCGGGCAGATCACCGTCAACGGTCGTCCCTTCGAGGACTATTTCCCCCGCAAGAGCCTGCAGATGGTTGTTCAGCAGCCGCTGAAGCTGGTCAAGATGCTCGAGCGTTTCGACATCAAGGCCAACTGCACCGGCGGCGGCGTGTCCGGCCAGGCCGAAGCCCTGCGCCACGGCATCTCCCGCGCCCTGTGCGCCCTGGACCCGGAACTGCGCGCCGTGCTCAAGCCCGCCGGTCTCCTGACCCGCGACGCCCGTAAGAAGGAACGTAAGAAGTACGGCCTTCGCGGCGCCCGCGCTTCCTTCCAGTTCTCCAAGCGTTAAGCCGAGAACCGGACATTCAGTCCACTCAGGCCGGTACCTCAGGGTGCCGGCCTTTTCTCGTTTCCCTCCGCTCCGGGCGGCCCGCCGGGCCTTCCTCGAGCGGCGAGCCCCGTCCAGCGTGGCCCATCACCACAAAAAACCATTCAATTCTTGCCCGGACGCCGGTTTCTCCATAGAATGCCCCCACCATGCCATCCAAGAAAAAACCGCAGCCGCATATGCTGTTCGCTTCGCCCGACGGAGAGATCTACGACCACCCGGACCTGTTGCTCATGATCCGGCGGGGAGACGAATTCGGCCTGCCCCGGCCCGATGAGATCATGCCTTTGCCCGAGGAGTCCGAATTTTTCATGCTGCCCGGCCGCCACGCCATGGGCTACAGCCAGGAGGACGGACAGGCCGAAGTCATGGAAGAGCTGGCCGTAGCCGCCTTCGTCTGCCCGGGCCACACGGTCACCGGCGTGGCCGCCTACGAGTCCGATGAGGACGCGCCGGTCCTGCCCCTGCTCTCCTATGCCGCTATCGGCTACGCGAACGGCAAATTTTGGGTCTGCGCCAAGAAGGTGGACGAGGACCAGCGCCAGGTGTTCACCCACATCCAGCCCGACCGCATTGAGGCCGGTGCGCACGAATTGATGTCCGAGCTGCCCGAGAACCGGCTGGTCAACCATCTGGCGGGCTGCGCCCTGACCAGCGGCTGCCCGGCGGCCAAGAACCTGGCCCTCGGCCGGTTCGAATGCCCTCTGCCCACCTCCAGAACGTGCAACGCCGAGTGCGTGGGCTGCATCTCGCTCCAGCGCGAGGACTCCGGTTTCCCCTCGCCGCAATGCCGCATCGCCTTCCGGCCCACGGCGGACGAGATCGTCCAGATCATGCGCCGCCACGAGTCGCGCGAACGCCGCCCCATTTTTTCCTTCGGCCAGGGATGCGAGGGCGAACCTCTGCTCGAGGCCGAACTTCTCTGCGAGGCGGTGGCCAAGTATCGCCACGAAGGCGGCACCGGCACGGTCAACGTCAACACCAACGGCTCACGCCACCAGGCCATGCCCGCGCTGAAAATCGCCGGAATGAACTCCATCCGCGTCAGCCTGAACTCCGCCCGCAAAGGCCCCTACGAGGCCTACTACCGTCCCCACGGCTACAGCTTCGACGATGTGCGAGAGACCATCCTCAAGGCCCACGACGTCGGCCTGTACGTCTCCCTGAACCTGCTCTTCTTCCCCGGCATCACCGACACCGAGGAGGAGTATGACGCCCTGGTCGAGCTGGGCGAGACCTGCCGCTACGACTTCATCCAACTGCGCAATCTCAACCTCGACCCCGAACTTTATCTCCGCCTCATGGAACCCTTCGGGCACTCCCCGTCCATGGGCTTCAACAACTTCAAGAAACGACTCAAAAAAGCCCTCCCCTGGATCGAGTACGGCTACTTCAACCCGTACCTCGGGTAGGCGGGGAGCCTCCGGCGGCCAGGGAACCCTTTGAAAAGGGCTCTCTGGACTCTCCCAAACTTTTTGTGTGCCTGCGGCAAAGGCGTGCGAACGCGTAAAGCCGCAGCCTTGTCCTGATCGCCGGGAACGGTCCTCCGACCGTTACTTGCCGGTCCCCTTGCGGGTGCGGGCGGCCATGATCTCGGTCATCAGATCCAGTTGCAGTTGCTGGATGTCGAGAAGGCGTTCCCATTGGTTGGAGATGAGATGGTCGAGTTTTTCGTGCAGATGGCGGATTTCCAACTCGGCCTTGAGGTTGACCTTGTAGTCGTTCTCGGCCCGGGCCCGGTCTTTGTCCTCTTGCCGGTTCTGGCTCATCATGATGATCGGGGCCTGGATGGCGGCCAACAGCGAGAGTAGCAGATTGAGCAGGATAAAGGGATACGGATCGAAGGGCCGGAAGACCAGAAGCAGCGTGTTCACCAGCACCCAGAATAGAATGAACACGCCGAACAGGATGATGAATTTCCAACTTCCGCCGAAATCGGCGATGAGATCGGCCAGACGCTCGCCCGTGGTGCGCATCCGGTCCATCTCCTCTTCCGGATTGCTGGCCAAAAGCTCATGCCGTTGCAGGCTTTGCAAGACCTCCTGATCCAGTTCACTCAACTCGCCCTTTTCCGAAAGCATGATGTCTTCCACGTACTTGAACCGAAAATGATTCAGATCGTCCGTGCAGATATAGCCGGACTCGGTGAAGTCCGGCCGCTCCTTGACGATCTCGTCGAAGATCGCGGGACGGATGGTCGAAACGGGGAGCATATTAGCCTTGCTCTGCCCGCAGATCCGGCAGACGTGCCGAGGCTTGGGCTTCAGTGAAGGCGACCGGCGGGGGGAGGATTTCTGGCTCATGGCAAACCTCGCTGTAACGGCAAAAGGCCTGGGTGAAACAATCCGGCATCAGCCGCCGGGCTTGATGCGGCCCGGC
Source organism: Desulfovibrio sp. Huiquan2017 (assembly GCF_017351175.1). Classification (NCBI taxonomy): domain Bacteria; kingdom Pseudomonadati; phylum Thermodesulfobacteriota; class Desulfovibrionia; order Desulfovibrionales; family Desulfovibrionaceae; genus Desulfovibrio; species Desulfovibrio sp. Huiquan2017. The sequence goes on from NZ_JAFMPN010000007.1 coordinate 78,379, forward strand.
GCGCGGCCAATAAGATTGGTTACCCCACCGGCCCGGCCAGGTAAACCGCCTTGCGCGATCCGCCGCCATTCTTGCCGCCAAGCGGCGTTCGACGTCCGTTTTCCTTTTTAGGGGAATTACCGGGGTACTTTCCAAAGAAAAACCCCTGCCGCGCGTACATGGCAGGGGTTCGATCAGTGGCTGAAAAACGGTCTACGGAAAGAGCACCTGGACCTGTTCAGCGGCCTCCCGGCGCTTGACGATCTCGCCGATGCGGTAAGCCTCCACGTCGTCCCGGGCGTCAAGCCGCTCCAAGGCCTCGTCGGCGTAGGCCGGGTCCACGATGAGAATGTAGCCGATCCCACAGTTGAATATCTGGAGCATCTCGGGCCAGGAAAGATCCCCCTGCGCCTTGATCCAGTCAAAGACCGAAAGCATGGACCAGGAACCGAACTGGACCGAAGCGGTCACGTCGTCGGGCAGGACGCGGGGCACGTTGTCGTAGAATCCGCCGCCGGTGACATGGACCATTCCCTTGATGGGCAGGGTGGCCAGGAGTTCGAGCACGGGCTTGACGTAGATCTTGGTCGGCTCGATGAGGACTTCGGCCACGGTCTTGTCCGTGCCGGGGAAGGCGTCGTCCCCGTCCAGGCCGGATTCGGCCAGGATCTTGCGCACCAGAGACCATCCGTTGGAATGTACGCCCGAGGAAGCCAAGCCGATGAGCACATCGCCGGGCGCGACGTCCTTGCCGGTCACCAGCTTGGGCGTATCGACCATGCCCACGGCAAAGCCGGACAGATCGTACTCGCCGTCGGGATAGAAGCCGGGCATTTCGGCGGTCTCGCCGCCGAGCAGGGCGCAGGCCGACTGGCGGCACCCTTCGCACACGCCGGAGACCACCTGGGCGGCCACGCCGGGTTCGAGCTTGCCCGTGGCGAAATAGTCGAGAAAGAAAAGTGGGGTCGCGCCCTGGACGAGCACGTCGTTGACCGACATGGCCACGAGGTCGATGCCCACGGTGTCGTGCTTGTCAAACAGGAAGGCGAGCTTGAGCTTGGTGCCCACGCCGTCGGTCCCGGCCACAAGCATGGGGGCCTGCATGCCGGAAATCTCGGGCTTGAACAGTCCGCCGAAGCCGCCGATGTCCGTGGCCACGCCGGGGGTGAAAGTGGACTTGACCATGTCCTTGATGCGGCGGACAAACTCGTTGCCCGCTTCGATGTCCACACCGGCCGCGGTGTAGGCCTGGGATCGCTTGGCGCTGTCGCTCATGGGTGTCTCCTCAATTGACTTTGGTCGCTTATAGATGGAAGGCGGACCAAGTTCAAGCAACAAGTGCGCGACCCGCCATTTGCATTGCCAAGGGAGTATCCGGTGCCTATACTGTAGGAATGTGGCAGCACCGCAATGCCGAGGAGGAAACCATGCGCCATTTCAGCGTCATAGCCGCCCTGACCCTGGCCGTTGCCCTTTTGACGCCGAGCCTGGGCCTGGCCCAAAACAAATTCAAAAACGAAGACACGGCCAAGGATCGACGGATTAACTCTTTGGGCACCCGCCCCGTGGAGGGCGAGGCGCCGACGACCTCCTTCGGCATCAACGAGGCGGGCGACACGACCATTGATTCGCACCAGCCCAAGAAGGATGAGGTGGATTGGTACGACAAGGTGATCATCGCCGTGGATCCCAAGGTGGAATGGCCCGCATCGAGCGAGTGAACATTTCCATGACAAAGCCCGGCCCTGCCGCCGCAAAACCTTCAGGAGGGTTTTCGTCATGATCGAAGCAAGACTCTGGAAGCCGCTCAAAAACGGCGCGGTGCAATGCCGCCTCTGCAACCATTTCTGCAAAATCAGGCCGGACGAACGCGGCCAGTGCGGAGTACGCGAAAACCGCGACGGCACCTTGTACGCCCTGAACTACGGCAAGATCGCGGCCCTCAACCTCGACCCGGTGGAGAAAAAACCGCTCTACCACTTCCAGCCGGGGTCCATGACCTTCTCCTTCGCCACCATGGGCTGCAACCTGTCGTGCTCCTTCTGCCAGAACTGGTCCCTGTCCCAACCGCCGCGCTCGGGCGGCCCCATCCGGGGGCAGGACGCCACGCCCGAAGAACTGGTGGCCGAAGCCGTGCGCCAGGGGGCCGCGTCCATCTCCTACACCTACTCCGAGCCGACCATCTTCTTCGAGTTGATGCAGGACACGGCCCGGCTCGCCCACGAGGCCGGGCTCAAGAACATCATGGTTTCCAACGGATTCATGAGCCGTGAATGCCTGGAAGCGCTGGGGCCCGACATCGACGCCATCAACGTGGATCTCAAATGCTTCACCGATAAATTCTACCAGGACATTTCCGGGGCCCGGCTCCAGCCCGTTCTGAACAACCTCAGGCAGATCAAGCACGAATTGAAGTGGTGGCTCGAAGTAACGACCCTGCTCATACCGGGCAAGAACGATTCGCCCGAGGAGCTGGACCGGCTGACGAGCTTTCTGGCCGACGGAATCGGCCCGGACACGCCCTGGCATATCTCGCGGTTCCATCCCGACTATCAGATGACCGACGCGCCCCCCACCTCCGGCGACTCCCTGAAGGCGGCCTACGCCATGGGCAAGGCCAAGGGGCTCCTGTACGTCTACATCGGCAACGTGCCGGGCTCGGACAAACAGGACACCCTCTGCCCGGGCTGCGGCAGGAAGCTGATCGACCGGACCGGCTTCTCGGCCCGCGTGCACGGCATCCGGGACGGCAAGTGCGCTGCCTGCGGGCAGCCACTTCATGGCGTGGACCTGGGTTGACCGGCTTGCAAACGGCCCGCTTTTTCAGTAGGTATGCACACCTTGTGCGAACGCCGCCTACGGCGGCGGACCTTGCCGGAGAATGAGGATTTTCCCCGGCAGGAATCCGGGAAAGGGCAGGACTACCGCGTATTCCAATACGCAAAGGGCTGATCTTTTCGCGGCAACGCAGCCAGGGATAATCCTCAGCCACCAGACGGAGTGTGGCGCAGACTGGTAGCGCGCCTGCTTTGGGAGCAGGATGCCGGGGGTTCAAATCCCTCCACTCCGACCAGCAAGACAAGGCCCCGGACCTCGGTTCGGGGCCTTTTCCCTGCGCGCTTGCCGACCGAAACGCAGGGCCCTTCCAGCGGGAGACGGAGGATGCTCCAAGCGGCGCAGCCGGGATGGCGGGCCGATTAACCCCCAAGATCCCCCGGCCCACTCCATCGGCGGAGCGTCAGGACCTATTCATCGCCTTCCGCAACGGCCACGACGCGCAGCGCCCCCTCTTGGCCGCCCGCGTCACGCAACCACTTCACCAACGGGATCACAAAGGGAATCGTCAGGGCGAAGGACAACGCGTCCGCCAGCGGCTGGGAGTAGATCACACCGTCCAATCCCATCACCCCGGGAAGGATAAGAATGGCGGGGATGAAGAAGATCCCCTGGCGGGCGACGGAGAGAAGCCCGCCCACCCGGGCCTTGCCCATAGCCAGAAAGAGTGTGGAATACACCATGACCATGCCGAACAGGGGAAACGCCAGGGCATTCGCCCGCAAGGTCTTGACGCCCAGCGCCACAAGCTGCGCATCATTCGTGCTGAACGCGCGCATGATGACGCCGGGAAAAACCAGCAGCAGCATCGCGACAAGAAGGCAATAGCCGAGGACCCATCGCAGAGAGACCTTGATGGACTCATTGAGCCTGGCAAAATTTTTCGCCCCGTAGTTGTAACCGGCCACGGGCTGGAACCCTTTGACGTACCCGTACAGAACGTACGCGGCCAACGCCAGCACCCGGAACACGATCCCCATCGCCGCGACCGCGGAATCGCCATATCGGCTCGCAGCGGTATTGGTCATTCCCATGGCGACGCCGAAAAGGAGCTGGAAGACGAAGATCGGCACCCCCAGCCTGACTATCTCCCAGCAGGTGCCGCCACGCAACGTGAAGAGCCTCGGGGATATCTTCAGGCACCCCCGTTTGCCCACTATATACCAGAGATAGACCAGCGCGGTCGTTCCCTGGGCCACGACGGTCGCGGCGGCCGCTCCGCCCACCCCCCATCCGAAGGCATAGATGAAAAGCGGATCCAGGAGAGCGTTCAACCCGCCCCCCAGAAGCATGGCGAACATGGACATGTTTGCCGCGCCTTCCGCGACGACCACATTGTTCATAGTGATGCAGAACACATGCAGAAGGCAAAAGGAAAAGTATACAACGGCATAGAGGTGGGCATACGGGAGGATGGTCCCCGTCGCGCCGAGCAGGGCCAGGATGTCATCGAGAAACAGGAGCGATAAAACAGTCGCCGCGCATCCGGCGGCAAGACTGCCGAACACCGCCGTGGACGCCGTCCGGCTCGCCCGCTCCCAATCGCCCTCCCCCAACTGCCGCGCAATGCACATGGCCCCGCCGCATCCGAAGATCAATCCGACCCCAATGACGACCTGCACCAGGGGAAACGCGACCGAGACCGCGCCCATCGGGCTGGTGCCCAAACCGCCGACGAAATAGGCGTCCACCACATTGTAAAGCGCATTTATCAACATCCCCATTATCATGGGCAACCCCAATTTCAGCAATGCCGTCGGGATTGCGTCATCACGCATAATTTTGACTCTATCTTCATTCGAATACATGGGAGCTCCTTCTTCTGTCTGTATAGCAGCTATACACTTCGATTAAAAAAAACACGGCTCACATATTGTCCGCGACTTCTTCAAGCTTTGCCAGGACACCTCGGAGGAAGGCTCTCTGCTCCGGCGACGCACCGGCCAAAAGGCCCTCGACTTGTACGTCAAATTCCCGGTGCAGCCGCTCATGCTCGGCATGGGCCACCTCACCTTTGGGCGTCAACCGCACCAAAATCCGCGACTGGTTGCGGAGATCCTTTTCCTTGACCACCATCCCTTTTCGTTCCAATTTCATGATGGTCTGGGAAACGGCCCCCCGAGTGACGCCGAGCCTTTCCGCAAGGGCCGAGACATGCAAATCCGGATTCTCCTTGATATGCTTGATCATATGGATTTCAGCTTCATAGAGCCGCTTGTCCGTCCCGTAACAGCCTTTTTTCTTTTCGGACTCAACCAGCTTCCATGCCACCCGCAAGATGGCGTAGCTGAGGTGCTCCGTCTTTTTTCCGTAAACGAACATGCCTTTATGTATAGCTGCTATACACACATGTCAACACCATATTTCGCACAACGCCCGTTGTTGGTTACCGCATCACCCCCGCGATTGGCTCATTGCAGGAGAGAAGAAGGCAGCCGGTCTGAAATCCGAAATTCCGCCTGCAAATGGCCTGCGCAAGGCGGTCCGCAACACGCCGTCGTAACCAACCGGGCGGAAGGACAGGCGGACAGGGCCCCAAAGGACGGGAAGGCCGCCGCGCTCCCGATCAGCCGGCCCGGTTGACGCAGCGCAGGCCCTCCGGCTACGGTCGGATGCCTGTCCTTTCGGGGTCCGACCAACACAAGGAGCGATCATGTACTGTCTCTACGCATTCAACGGCGAACTCATGTGCTTCGTCCACGTCCTGCTCAACGCCCTGGACATGAAGGAAAGGGGCAATGAGGCGATCATCGTCTTCGAGGGCATGGCCGTCACCCTCGTACCCGAGCTGGAAAAGACGGACAATCCGTTCCATGCGCTCTATCGGAAGGCCAAGGACGCGGGGCTGGTGGCGGGCGCATGCAAGGCGTGCTCGGCCAAGCTCGGGGTGCTCGACGCCGTGGAAAAGGCGGGGCTGCCCCTGCTCGCAGACATGTCCGGGCACCCGTCCATGGCCGCCTACCTGGCCAAGGGCTACACCATTCTGACCTTCTAATCGCGCGGTTGGCGCGCGGCGCGACCGCGCCGCGCGCACGGCCGAATCGTATTTTTCCCGGCATTTTTGCCCAAATAACCGGCAAACGTTCACCTATCCCCCGAAAAAATCGAATTTACCCCGGAAAAATCGACTTTCCTAAGTGGACATTCGGGGAATTTTGGCATACGGATATTGCGCTTTTACAGCAGTATCCGTTCGCGGACTAAGGGAAGGGACACCCGCAAGGGGAGTCCCATTCTCTTTTCCTCATTCCGGGCGTGACGGGTTCGTCCGTCCAGGCACCCGCCCCGGAACCGCGCGATGACAGTGCGGCGCACGCTAACAAAACGCAGGTGAAACATGGCTCAACGTGAACAATGGGGCTCCCGTGCCGGATTCGTTCTGGCCGCGGTCGGGTCCGCCATCGGCTTGGGAAATATCTGGCGCTTTCCCTACATGGCTTACGAGAACGGCGGCGGTGCCTTTCTCATCCCCTACATCTTCGCCCTGCTGACGGCGGGCATCCCCTTCATGATTCTTGAATTCGGCATGGGACAGAAATACCGGGGCTCCGCCCCCAAGGTCTTCCGCGCCCTGGGCAAGAAGTGGGAGTGGATCGGCTGGATGCAGGTGCTCGTTGCCCTGGTCATTTCCATCTACTACGTGGCCGTCATCGGCTGGACCATCAACTACACCGGTTTCGCCCTGAACCAGTCCTGGGGGGCCGATCCCAAGGCGTTCTTCTTCGGCGACTACCTGGGCCTGAGCGACGCCCCGCTGCACCTGGGCGGCATCCGCTGGCCCATCCTGGCCTCCTGCACCCTGGCCTGGGGCATCACCTGGCTGGCCATCACCTCGGGCGTGCGCAAAGGCATCGAACGGGCCTGCAAGATTCTGATCCCCCTGCTCTTCGTCCTGGTCCTCGCACTCATCGCCCGCGTGATCTTCCTTCCCGGAGCCATGACCGGGCTGAACTATCTGTTCCACCCCGACTTCTCCAAGTTGGCCGACTTCTCGGTCTGGGCCGACGCCTACGGTCAGATATTCTTTTCCCTGTCCATCGGCTTCTCCATCATGCTGGCCTACTCCAGCTACCTCCCCGAGGACTCCGACATCAACAACAACGCGGCCATGACCGTGTTCATCAACTGCGGCTTCTCCCTGCTGGCGGGCATCATGATCTTCTCCGTGCTCGGCAACATGGCCCACGCCACCGGACAGGACGTGTCCGACGTGGCCGGAGCGGGCGTTGGACTGGCCTTCATCACCATCCCGGCAGCCATCAACACCATGCCCGCCCCCACCTTCGTGGGCACCCTGTTCTTCCTCTGCCTGACCATGGCCGGAGTAAGCTCGCACATCTCCATCGTCGAGGCCGTCAGCTCGTCCTTCATCGACAAGTTCGGTATCAACCGCAAGCGGGCCGCCACCCTGGTCTGCGGATTCGGTTTCCTGGTGACCCTGGCCTTCACCACTGGCGGCGGCCTGCTCATCCTCGACATCGTCGATCACTTCATCAACAACCTGTGCATTCTCGGCATGGCCCTGGCCGAAATCATACTCATGAGCTACATCATCGGCCTCGACGAGATGAACGCCCACATCAACGCGGTCTCGGACTTCAATGTCGGCACCGCGTGGCGGCTCTGCCTCAAGCTCATCACCGTGGCCGTGCTCGGCTACACCTTCGTCATGAACATCGTGACCGACCTGGGCACCCCCTATGGCGGCTACGCGCAACCCGACCTCGTCCTGCTCGGCTGGGGCTTGCTGCCCGTGACCTTCGTCCTCGCCCTGGTTCTGAGCCGACGCCAACCGGCCTACGGCTTCGCCCGCCAAAACTAAGGAGTCCCGCCATGACCACTACTGCAATTATCATGATGTGCATCGGCCTCGGCGTCACCTGGGGCGGCGCCGCCTTCTGTGTCCGCCTCGCCATCAGGAACAACCGCCACTAGGCAATCACACACACGCAAAAGAAGGGCCGGAACGCACATCGTTCCGGCCCTTCTTTTTTCCGCCCCGGTCGGGACCCGCTCCACCTTCGGTCCCGCACGCCCAACCGCCCCAAAAGACTCCGGCGGGAACTCCCTTTCCACCGTCACCTCCCCACGCCTTTCAGCGTCCGCAGCGAAGCGGCCCCGACGCGTCCCGACGCATGGAGGCTTTAAGCGTGATGTGGCGGTGCGTTTTTCGAGGGGTGGCCGCCGCAGCGTATTGTTGCATACGGGAGGATCGGCCGTGTCCTCGGAGAATGCGCCGACGCGCCGCTATCGGAAGCCGCCGCTACACATACCAGTACATGACGACGAAGTGGCAGAACGAGCCGCCAATGACGAAGAGATGGAAGATCTCGTGGAACCCGAAGAGCCGGGGAAACGGGTCGGGCCACTTGATGGCGTAGATGACCGCGCCGACGGAGTACACCAGGCCGCCCGCCACCAGCCAGACGAGGGACGCGGGCGACATCGTCTTGACCAGGGGATAGATGCCTACCAGCACGAGCCAACCCATGGCCAGATAGATGCCCGTGGACAGCTTGCGCGGGGCGTTCATCCAGAAAACCTTCATAAGAATGCCCGCCAGGGCCAATCCCCAGACGCCCCCGAACATGGACCAGCCCCACGGCCCGCGCAGGGGAATGAGGCAAATGGGGGTGTAGGTGGCCGCGATGTAGAAGAAGATCATGGAGTGATCCACCCGACGCAGGACACCGACCCAATACTCACTGACCGGCAGCCAATGGTACAGGGTGGAGGCCGTGTAGAGCAGGATCATGCCCCCGCCGAAGATGGAGAAGGTCACGATGTGCCACGGCAGGGCCGGGTTGACCGAACGCACGATGAGCAGCACCGTGGCGAGCACGGCCAACGCCGCGCCGATGCAGTGGGTCAAGCCGCTGACGGGATCACGCAGGGAAAAGGTCATAAGGGCTCCTCGGCTTTTTCAGCCATGTAGCCACTATCGCACACTTGCTCACGGCAAACAAGCGTTTCACGGCGACCGGCGAGCCGAAATCCGCGGGCCCGGTCAGAATCCGCCCCGGCTCCACGGCTCCACGGAAGAACTCCCACATTGCTCGGCGTCGTTGATCAGGTCGGCCAGGGTGAAGGTATTCAGCCGCTCGTACATGGCGTCGGCCGCCTCCTGCCACAACCGGCGGGTCAGACATTCCTTCATGCGGGCGCAGCCCTTGTCGCCGGAGCGGCACTCCACCAGGGAGCCATCGCCCTCCAGGGCGTGGACCACCTCGCCGATGGGGATCTCGGTCGCGGGCTTGGCCAGGGAATGGCCGCCGCGCGGCCCGCGCTTGGACTTGACGAAGCCCACATCCTTGAGCTTGCGGATGAGTTTTTCCAGATACTTGGCGGAAACTCCCTGGCGGTCCGCGATGTCCTGAATGCGCACCGGGCCGTCCTGCCCGTTCTGGGCGATGTCGAGCATCATGCGGGTCCCGTAGCGGCTCCGTGTGGTCAATTTCATATGTGCCCTCTCCTGTGGTTGTGATCCAATATATTTTCAATCGGTCATGAAAAACATCAGGCCGCCCCGAACAGGGGCGTCACGGCAGGATGCCCACGGCAATGGACATGGGAATGCAGGACGCAATCAGCCCCCTGTCCGTCCCCTTCCGAACCATCCATCCGGGTAATCCCGTATCTTGCCGTAGGGGAATTAGCACAAAAAAAAGGCCGCGACAACAATCGCGACCTTTCAGGTCTGATTCTTAACGCGCGCGGCGAATCATGGCCTGCGGCGGCTCTGCACGTAGGCGGCGACGCCGAACAGGCCGAAAATCCAGCCGATACCGCCGAGGATCTCGACCATGGACGGCCCGGCATCGTGCATCTCGGCCAGCATGCGTTTAAGGGGTTCAACCTCACGCCTGACAACGGCCTCCACCTGGTCGGCGGTCAGGCCGGTCGCCGGAGCCGCTGCGGAAGCCGAAGGCGCGGCGGGCTGCAAAGCGGCCGGGGCCTCTTCGGCGACCATGTCGGACACGGGCCGGGGGGCGTCCGCGAATTCATCGTACTTGACGGTCCATTCGGCCTGATGGCCTTGTCCGGCCTTGAGCAGCAGCCGCAAGTCCATCTTCTTTTCCCGAGCCGCCTCGGGAATGACAAAGGCGAACTGGCCCTGATCGTCGGTCGTGCCCTTCAGAAGTTGAATGCCGGTGGCGGCGTCATAGACCTCCACCTCGCCCTGGTGGACGCGGCTGGTGCGGCTGTAGCCGCTGTCCGTGACGATGCGGTCGCCGTCCACGTAGGCGAAAATGTTCACCTTGTGGGCCTCGGACACGGCGGTCAGGCAGAGAGTCGCGGCCAAGGCCAGGCACACGGCGATGATCAGGCGGTTCATGACAACTCCTCGGTTTGTCGGGTGAAAACTGCGGGCCGGTTCAACAACTCAGGACCTCGGGTTTGACCTTGGCCAGAAAGGCGTAGGCGAAGCCGGTGATGACGCCCTCAATGGCCATGATGGGCAGGTGCGCGATGAACAGCACCTGGGCCGCTTCGACGAACTCGTCGCCGGACAGGGCCAGGGCCCCGGCGGTCAGGGTGGCGCTCAGAAGCATGGCCAGGAACCCGCAGGCGAAGGCGGCGGCGAATCGGCGGCCGGCGCCGCGCATGAGCATGGGCCGGAAAAGATAATAGCAGAGCACGGCGGGCGCGGCCATGTCGAAACAGTTGACGCCGAGCGAGGTCAACCCGCCATACTGGAAAAGCACGGCCTGGAGGGTGAGGGCCACCAGTATGGACGGAAACGCCGCCCAGCCCAGAACCACTCCGAGCAGGCCGCCCAGGATGAGGTGCCCGCTGGACGGGCCGATCGGTACGTGAATGAGCGAGGCGATGAAAAAAGTCGCGGACAGGATGGCCACGGACATGATCCGGTCGTAGTCGATCTTCTTCAGGCCTATGGCCGTGCCGACCACGGTGAGAGCCGCCCCACCCAGGAGAACCGGTCCCGAAAGAACCCCTTCCGATATGTGCATAGATCCCGCTTTGCGTCATCGCGGACGAATCAACCCACGGACTTTCAGGGAGATTCCGCCAACGTGTTAACAATTGGAAATTTGTATACACCCGCCATATTGGTTTTACAAGCGGAGTTTGCGCCCGGCGCGGCAAGCGGCGTGTTGCCTTCCCCGGCCATTTTCGGCACTCTTGCCCGGCACGGTAACCAAAGGGAGCGACCATGTCCGTCATCATCCGAAAAAGCCTGCTCGAACTGATCTTCTCCGGTGCGTTCATGAAACGCTGGAATGACAAGCTGCGGCCCATGGAGCTGGTGGAGGTGGACAAACAGGGGCACAAGATGATCGTTGCCTGGCTGCTCTTCCTGCTCAACTCGCGGGACATGGACGTGGCCCGCAAGCGGGCCCTGGGCGAGGCCATCATCGAGGGCGGCATCTTCGACTACCTCTACCGGCTGGTCATAACGGACATCAAGCCGCCGGTCTTTTACCGCATCAAGGAAAATGCCGAGGACTACCGGACCCTGACCAACTGGGTGCTCGAAGAGCTGACCCCGCGCATCATGCCCCTGGGCGAGGACTTCATCCGACGCATGGGCCAGTACCTCATGCACCCCGAGGACAAGGGACTGGCGCGGCGCATTCTCCATGCCGCCCATCTGTACGCCAGCTACTCGGAGTTCAAGCTGCTCAAGTCCATCAACCGCATGGACCACGAACTGATCGAAATCGAGCAGAGCTTCATCGACCGGCTGGAGGCCATGCGCGACTTGAACGGCGTGGCCGAACTGCTCGACGAGGACGGCACGGTCCTCGGCGGATTCGCGCGCATGTGCGGACGGCTCAGGTTCCAGAAACGCTGGTCCCAGACCCCGCGCGTACCCGAAACCTCGGTGCTGGGGCACATGTTCATCGTGGCCGCCTACTCCTGGTTTTTCTCCATGGAAGTGGGAGCGTGCCGCGCCCGCAGCCAGAACAATTTCTTTTCCGGCCTGTTCCACGACCTGCCCGAGTTGCTCACCCGGGACATCATCTCCCCGGTCAAGGCGGCCTCCCGCGACATCAGCGACCTGATCCACGAGTATGAAATACTGGAGTTGCACCGGGTGGTCCTCAACCCCCTCAAGGAAGGCGGCTACACGGACATTGCCGACCGGCTGGAATACTTCCTCGGCCTGGAGGCGGGCAGCGAATTCAAGGCCACCGCGGTCGTGGACGGCGTCATCACCGAGGCCTCGGACGCCGATCTGGCGGGCCGGTACAACCACGACACCCTGGACCCCAAGGACGGCCCCCTGCTCAAGGTCTCGGACTCCCTCGCCGCCTACATCGAGGCGCATACCGCGCTGAAGAACGGCATTTCCTCGGGCCAGCTCCACCACGCGCTTTACCGCATCCAGCAAACATACCGGAAACGTCCGGTCGTGGCCGGTGTCCAGGTCAGCGCCCTGCTGGCGGATTTTGATTAGGAAGCAACCGCCGTAATCCCCCGGGAGAACCGGGGCTCCCCGATAGAGACTGCGACTAGGGCCGGGGCCCCCCACTGCCGCACGGCTCCCCGCCCAATGCCGCGTCGTCGGCGTCGGTGACCAAGCGCGCCTCGGTGACGATGCGTTTGGGGACCGACTTGCCGTTGAGGATGTCGCAGGCCGTGGAAACTCCAAGGTAGCCCATACGATAGGGCTGTTGGACCATGACGGCGCTGAGCAGTCCCCCCCGAAGGGCCTCGCGTATCTCCGGCGTGGAGTCAAAGCCCACGACCGCAATCTTGCCCGCCAGGCCCAGTTCGCCGATGGCCTGGATGCAGCCGAGAGTGACCACCTCCGCCGGGGCGAACACGGCCCGGACCTTGGGATGGGTGCGCAACAGGCCCAGAACCCGGTGATAGGCGCTGCCCTCGCTCACGCCGATGTAATCGCTGACGATCAGTCCCTTGCCCCCGGTTTTCTCCACGACCCTGTGGGCGAAACCCTGCTCCCGCTCGACGGTCGATTCATTGCCCTCTTTGAAACGCAGCAACAGGATGGGGTCGCGGCCAGGCTGCACCTTGCTCAGCAGAAAGTCCGCGGCCGTGCGCCCGGCGACTCCGTTGTCCGTGGCGATGAGGCTGTCGCGCGCATCCCCCTGCAAAGGCGAATCAATGATCACCACGGCGATGCCTGCCGCCCGCGCCCGGGCCACGGTCTCGGCCAGCTTGGTGGCGTGGGTGGGCGCGATGACGAGGGCATCGACCCTGTCCACCACCCCGTCCCGGATGATCCCGTCCTGAGCCTGGGGGTCCTCATGGTCCATGGGCCCCCGGAAGATCACCCGCACGCCTCGGTCGGCCCCCCCTTCCAGGGCGCCTTCCCGGACCTGCCGCCAATAATGGCCCGATTCCACCTTGGGCACGACCAATACGCGCAGCTCCTCGGCGAAAGCCGCCGAAGGCTGAAAACACCACAGAAGGCTCCAGAGGGACATAGCTGCGAAAAACAGCGCCATCCTGCGCATACCGGTACCAACTCCTTTACCGGCCATGACGGCCGACAGACTGTATGCGGCCCTGCCCTCTCCGGCGTTGCGGATCACCGCGATCCGCCCGGCCGCACCACGCCCCAGAGGAAGCTCCCCTTACTTCAACTCCAGCAGGGCCACGGTCTCCACGTGATGGGTATGGGGAAACATGTCCACGGCCCTGGCGCGCTTGAGGGCGTATCGTTCCGAAAGGCGCTTGACGTCGCGGGCCAGGGTGGTGGGGTCGCAGGACACGGCCAGGATCCTTTTCGGGGCCAGGGCGAGGATGGCCTTGGCCGTATTCTCGTGGATGCCCGCGCGGGGCGGGTCGACCACCAGGACGTCCACTTTGGGCAGCCCCTTGAGGGCGGCCGGGCTGTCCAGGGAAGCGGCGGTAAATCCACAATTGTCCAGCTTGTTCAACTTGGCGCTGGACCATGCCTTGGACACGGCCTCTTCGCTGACCTCCACGCCCACGACCTTCTTCACCGCATCCGCCAGAAAGATGCCGATGGCCCCGATGCCGCAGTAGAGATCGAGCACGGTCTCGCTGCCGGTGAACCCGCCGAACTCGCGCACGGTCCCGAAGAGTTCGCCCGCCCCGGCCGTATTGGTCTGGAAAAAGGCGTTGGGTCCGAGATGATAGCGAGCCTGGCGGTCGCCGTGTTCGACCATCTCGGTCACGGCGCGGGCGCCCAGGCGGAAGACCATCTTCTCGCCCGTGGCCGCCAGGGAACGGCGGGCCCTCGAAGAGTGGACAAAGGCGGTCAGATCCGGAAAGCGGTCGGCCAGGATTTCACCCAACTCCTCGGCCCGGCCATAGTCGCCCGGGGCCTCGGCCGTGATCAGGTGGACCATGATCTCGTTCAGCGCAGTGTGACGGACGACCAGATGCCGCCAGAACCCGGCGTCGGCGGCAGGATCGTAGGCGGGCAGGCCCGAGGCGCGGACGAAATCGCGCGCCGTGCGCAGAATCTCCATGTCCCGCCGCCCGCACAGATGGCATTCCTCGATGTCCAGAACCGGGGCCAACCCCTTGTCCCCGGCGGGAAGAACGGCGCGCAGCCCCAGGTGCGGACCATCATCGCGCTGCTCGAAGGCGAACTCCATCTTGTTGCGGTAGTTCCAGACCACGGGTGAGGCAGCGGGGGCGTCCAGGACGAAATCCTCCACCCCGCCGATGCGCCTGAGCGCGTTTTCCACCTGGGCCGCCTTCTGGGCCACCTGCTCGGCATATTCCAGATCCTGGACCGCGCAGCCGCCGCATTGCCCGAAATGGGGGCACTTCGGCTCCACCCGATGGGGCGAGGGCGCGACCACGGTTTCGAGCACGGCTTCGGCGAACCGTTTCTTGGCCTTGACCACGCGGGCCGTAACCGTGTCGCCGGGCAGCCCGCCCGCCACGAACACGGCCATGCCGTCCACATGGGCGACGCCCCGGCCACCGAAGGCCAAGGACTCTATGGAACATTCTATGATATCGTCTTTCTGCAAGGGCATAAAAGCCTCCTCGGTTCCGATTGCGCACACCATGGCACGCCGGGACGCGGTATACAATGATAGGTTGTGGAAATGGGATTTGACACGGATTCTCCCGGCTGTCTATGGTTTACGCCATGCTCGACAAGGCCACCGCCCTGCCCGCGCTGCTGCGCCGCCTGAGCGGCCTGCCCATGGGCCACGCCCTGGACCTGCGCACTTACAAACGCAACCGATCCGTGCTCATCCGGCGCACGGACGCGGACCGGTTCCACGTAACCGAGGAAGGCTTCCGCCGCGAGGTCTTCCAGGTCCCCTTCTCCGACTTGAAAAAGCTGCTCAAGGTCCTGTTCAAACGGGAATTTCCCCGCTCCACGAAAATCCGGGTCTACGACCTGGGCGCGGCCGACGGCCAGGACCTGCCCACGGGGCGCAAGGTCATATGATCGACCTAGGCTCGGCCCTGCCCACGTTCCTCTCCCGCCTGAAACGGCTGCCCGACGGCGCAGTCCTCACGCTGTTGACCTTCAAGCGCGACCGTGGCGTGGCCGTGCGCAAAAACGGCGAAGGATTCGAGATCCGCGAATTCGGCTACCGGAACGAAACGGTCGAAGAAGACGCGGCGGGCCTCAAAAAACGGCTCAAGGCCGTGCTCAAGCGGGAGTTCCCCCGATCCAACAAGGTCCACCTGCTGGAAGACCGGGAGGCCACGCGTCGGGCCTAGCCCCGAACGGGCGGACGGTATTCGCGCAGGGTCATGGTGAAGGAACCGACCGCCACCTTGGAGCGGACCTTGACCGGAAGACGCCGGTCGTCGGCCGAAAACCACACGTACAGCCGGGCATCCTTGGACTTTTTGAAGACCCCGGACAGATGCCGGATGTCCAGGCGCACGCGGTAGGCATCCACATCGCCTATGCCGGTTTCCACGGTCTCCCGGTCCTCCACGAACGCCTTGCCCACCACGGAGACCTTGCCGTCGGACACATTGGCATCGAACTCCATACCCTTGTACAGGGCCTCCTTGCGAAAGGCGAACAGGATGGACATGGGGTCAAAGACGTCCCTGGGTTGGTCCAGGGTATGCTGCAACTTGCCCCGGGCGTAGCGGTAGGACTTGTCGGTCTTCTTGTCGAAAACCAGATCCACCTTCTTGTGGTAGGAGCCCTCGTTCTGGTCCTTTCGATAGCGCAAGGCGTAGTTGACCCCCAGGTCGGTCCAGGCCTCCATGGTGTCGCGAACCTTGTAGAAGGTATCCACCCAGCCCAGCGTCCGCGCCTTGGCGAAAAAATAGCGCGCGGGCACGCCGTCCATCTCCGTGTCGTCCAGGCAGTGCAACTCGGCACGGCCCGCGTGGATCACGGTCCAATGGATGTCGTAATAAAGCGTCTCGCCCGGCCCGAAAGGCGGGGACGGTTCCCCGGCGGACCCGGCGGGCAGGACCAGGAACATCACCAACAGGACGGCCAAAAGGATTTTGCGCATATGCCATAATCGCCATCAACCGGGGGCAAGTCAAGGAGAGAGCCTCTAACCACGCCGTTGTTATGGACAAATACCCGCGCACGCGATAGGGAAGGGAAAGACGAAGCCCCGACTCACAGCAAGTTACCGGAGGAAAGCCCCTATGATGCTCAGAAAGCGCGCCTGGGACATGATGCGCGACGAATACCCGACCGTACAGGAAGACGCCAGCCTGGCCGAGGCCATCCGCGTCATGCGCAAGGCCATGGTGGACGCCCCGGACTCACAGGTGGTGGTGGTCAAGACCAAGGGCGGCAAGCTCAAGGGGACCATCAACCTGTGGCAGTTGTTCAAGGCGGTCAAGCAGTCGGTGCTCAAGGACGAAAACCTGACCATGGACGGCGAGGTGGACTGGGACCAGCAGTTCGCCAACGCCTGCCTCATCTGCACCCAGCTCCGGCTCGACGAGTACATCATCCCCAACCCGCCGCTGCTCCGGCCCAACGATCCCATCCTGGTGGTCCTGGACGTCTTTCTCAAATCCCGCCGCGACTGGGCCCTGGTGGTGGAGGCCGACAAGGTCATGGGCGTGGTCTACGTCACCGACGTCTACCGCGACATGACCCGCGACATGGTCCAGATATTCAAGGGCTAATGATCCGGGCAATACGACGCCAAAGGCCCGCTCCGATTGGAGCGGGCCTTTTTTTCGGCGCTTCGGCGTGAAACGGACGGCGCGGGCTACTTCATTTTCAGGTCGATCAAAAGCAGCATTTGCAAGGCCTTGGTGAGCTCCGGGTCGTAGCGGGGGTCCTGAGCCAGGGACGTGGCCGCCTGGACGGGGCTCATGGGCTCCGCATACGGACGCTTGGTGACCATGGCGCAGAAGGAATCGGCCACGGCGGTCAGTCTGCCGGGAAACTCCTGCTTGACCGATTTGAGCGGATAGCCCGAGCCGTTCAGCCGTTCGTGGTGCTCGGTCACGCACTGGTCCATCTCGGCGTAGCGCAGGCCGAGCTTGCCGAGCATCTCGAAGCCCACCTTGGTGTGCCCGTTGACCTTGGCGCGCTCCTCGCCGGTCAGCGGCTTGTCCTTGGTGCGGATGAACAGGGGCACCTTGGCCATGCCCAGGTCGTGCAGGAAGAGCCCCGCCAGAACGCGGTCGAAAGTGGGCCGCTTGACCCCTTCCGCGAACCCCTTCTCCTTGGTCTTGGCCCATAGGGCCAGGCCGAGAAAGCCGCTGTTCATCGAGTGGTTCTCCAGGGAATGCTCCTTGTGCAGCCGCCGGACCAGCGCCCGGGAGCGGCTCATGTCGCTGTAGAGGTATTCGGACAGGACCATGAGGTCCACCCAGAGCTTATCGAAAACCGCCTTGACCGGCTGCTCGAAGAACTCGGCCAGCCGGCGGGTCAGGGCCTGGGTGAAGATGTCCGCGATTTCCTTTTCCTTGAGATTCCCGTCCACCAGGACCAGGTCCAACTGGTAGCTGATGTGCTTGACGTAGACAGGATGGTCCTCCCGCGAGACGAAGACCAGACCCTGGTTGGTCAGGTCGGTCAGCTCGGCGACCTGGTCGTTGGAGAGCCTGCCGCCGACCTTGTAATAGGGAATAACCCGGGCCACGTCCTCTTTGAAGGTGAAGATGTTCAGAGGGGGGCGGTATTTGTTGAAGCTGCCCAGGATGTCGGCGCTGACCTGGTAGTACTCTTCGTTGAGCCCATCGGGGATGTCGTGCTTCTGGTCGGCTCGCATAGGTCGGCTAGTCCTCTTCCTTGCTCAGTTTCTGGTACAGTTTGACTACGTTGGTCTGGGTCGTGGACTTGCCCCGCTCAGGCTGTCCCGCCGTGATGATGACGATGTCCCCTTCCACGAAGTCCGTGCATTGGCGGACAAAGACCTCGGCCCGCTCCTGGTGGTCATGAATGACGTCCAGCGGTATGGCCGGAATAACCCCCCAGGACAGGTTCGTGAAATGCCTGACCGTGCTGTCCGACGACAGGGCGTAGATGGATTGTTTGGGACGGCAGGAGGAGAGCAGCCGCGAGGTGGCTCCGGAAGTGGAATGACAGACGATGGCCCGGGCATTGGTCTTGCCCGCGAGCAAGGCCGCGGCGTAGGCCAGGAAAGTCGAGGGATGCTCCCGGGCGCTGCCCCGGTCCAGCTCGGCGTGACCGGGCTCGAACATGAAGGCCTCGATCTGGTAGGCGATCTTGCGCATGAACCGGACGGTCTCGCCGGGATAATTGCCGATGGCGGTTTCCTCGGAGAGCATGACGCAGTCCGCCCCGTCCAGGATGGCGTTGGCCACGTCCGTGGTCTCGGCCCGCGTGGCCATGGGCGAGTTGACCATGGACAGGAGCATCTGGGTGGCCACGATGACCGGCTTGCCCGCCTCGTTGCACGACTTGATGATCCGCTTCTGGGCCACGGGCAGTTCGGCCAGATCCAACTCCAGGCCGAGGTCGCCGCGCGCGACCATGATGCCGTCGGCCTCCTGGATGATCTCGTCCAGGCAGTCCAGGGCCGCGGTGCGTTCGAGCTTGGCCACGATGGGCAGCTGCCGACCATGCTGGGCCATCTCCCGGCGCAGGCTGCGGATGTCCTCGGGCTTCTGCACGAAACTCATGGCCACCACGTCCACGCCCAGCTCCATGCCGAAGGCCAGGTCTTTCTTGTCCTTGTCGGTCAGCGGAGCCAGCGGGGTCTTGGTGCCCGGGAAGGTGATGCCCTTGCGCGGCGGGCACATGCCCGAGTTTGTGGCCTTCAGGCGGATCAGGTGTTCGTCCTCGACGGCCACCACGTTGAAACGGATCATGCCGTCGGACAGGGCCACGGGATCGCCGACCTTCAGCCCGTGGAACATTTCGGGGATGTCCAGACAGATGAACGGCTCTTTGATGCCCTCGACCTTGTCCGGAGTACCCAGCATGACCTCGGTTCCCTTGGTCACCTCAAAGGCCCCGAGCCCCACGTCGCAGGTGCGGATCTTGGGGCCGGACAGGTCCTGGAGCACGGTCAGGGTCAGACCGGTCTCCTCTTCCAGCTGTCGGATGACCTGGACCATCTGGGCGAAGAACTCCGTGCCGCCGTGAGAAAAATTGAGCCGGAAGATCTTGGCCCCGGACTCGACCAGTTCCTTGACCGCCTCATAGGACCCGGTGGCCGGGCCCAAGGTGGATATTATCTTTATATGCCTGTCCATGACAGCCTCCCCGCCCCGGCCCGCCCCCCATGGGAGCGCCCCCGCCGAAGCTCTTCTTGTGTTTGAATTTACAGAACAATAGGCAATGGCCCTTATTCGGAATTGGTGCAAGTCTAGGCGCGGGACGCGAAAAAATCAATGAAACTCGGTGAATTTCGCCTGCCGCTTACCGCCGGGACGGTTGACTTTCCCTTGAATTTCGCGCAGAGGTGGGAAGAAGTGGAATTTAGTGTAGACATAGTGTAAAGATGTGGAGCAAGATGAGGCTCCGGGGGATTTGATGAAGTTCAGAGGTCACGCACATAGAAGCCTGGACGACAAGGGTCGGCTTATTCTGCCGCCCGAGTTCCGGGACGCGATCCGTTCGGAGTTGCCGGACGGGGTCATTGTGCTGACCATCTTCGACAAGCATGTCATCGGCATCACCCCCGAACAATGGGACAAGCTTGAACGCGAACTGGAGTCGATCAAATCGCCCAGCCGCGCGCTGCAGAACACCATACGGCTGCTGAACCTGGGGTACACCGAAACCCCGGTGGGCAAGCAGGGGCGCATTGCCATTCCCGCGCACCTGCGCAAGTCCGGCAAGCTCGACAAGGATGTGGTGGTCATCGGCGCGGGCAGGCGGTTGGAAATCTGGTCCGCCGAAGCTTTCGAAGACCTGCTCGACCAGGACTATGACGTGTCCATGGAGCTGGCCGAAAACAACGTCTCCCTGCCCTTCTAAATGAAGCCGGGAGAAGTCAGCCCCGCCTCGCTCCACACCACGGTTCTTTTACATGAAGTGGTTCGGTGGCTCAGGCCACGCCCCGGCGGCCGCTACATGGACGGCACCCTGGGCATGGGCGGCCACAGCCTGGCGCTTCTCGAAGCGGCGGGCGAAGGGGCCGAGCTCGTGGGGCTCGACCGGGACCGGGAGGCATTGGCGCTCGCAACCAGACGGCTTGAGCCGTTCGCGGACCGCGCGCACCTCTTCCACCTGCCCTTTTCCCGGTACGAGGAAGCCCTGGACGAGATCGGCTGGGAGACGATCGACGGCGCGGTCCTGGACCTCGGCGTCTCCTCCCTGCAACTGGACGAAGCGGAAAGAGGATTCAGCTTCATCCACGACGGGCCCTTGGACATGCGCATGGACCCGGACGTCGGCCCTTCGGCCGAAGTGCTGGTCAATACGCTGAAACACGGAGAGTTGGCGCGGATCATCCGGGTGTACGGGGAGGACCCCCTGGCCGGAAAGATCGCGTCGGCAATAGTGAGGGAACGGGAGAAGGAAACGATCACAAGGACGCTTCAACTGGCCGAGATAGTGCGGCTGGCCTACCCGCCGAAGATGCGGCACACGGCCCGCAACCATCCGGCGACCCGGACCTTCCAGGGACTGCGCATAGCGGTCAACAGGGAAACTGAGGAACTTGAACATTACCTTGCAACGATAGTCGGACGCCTGAAACCAGGCGCGAGGCTGGCCATAATTTCGTTTCACTCCCTGGAGGACAGGGCCGTGAAGCACGCATTTCGGGATGCCGCCAAAGGGTGCAAATGCCCCCCGCATCAACTCCACTGCACCTGCGGCGGCGTGCCCGAAATGAAAGTGCTGACCAAGAAACCGGTGGCCGCCTCGGACGCCGAGCGGGACGCCAACCCCCGGGCCAGGAGTGCCAAGCTCCGGGTGGCGGAACGGCTTGGACCCGACGGAGAAGAAGCATGAGCAAGACCGACAAGACGCTCCTCTGGATGGTGCTGAGCCTGCTGGGCATGGCGCTGTTCCTCGGTTTGGGAGC
Organism: Desulfovibrio sp. Huiquan2017; assembly: GCF_017351175.1. Lineage (NCBI taxonomy): Bacteria > Pseudomonadati > Thermodesulfobacteriota > Desulfovibrionia > Desulfovibrionales > Desulfovibrionaceae > Desulfovibrio > Desulfovibrio sp. Huiquan2017. The sequence goes on from NZ_JAFMPN010000007.1 coordinate 99,570, forward strand.
GGTCTGGTTGAATATCGAGCGCATGGACCTGGCATACGACCTGCGCAAGATGGAGCAGAGCCTGGGCCGGAAAGAGGATCTGGCCGCGAAACTGACGGTTGAGAGGAACAATCTGGTTTCGCCCTACAGACTGAAAAAGCTTGCGGGCCAGCTCGGCCTGGGAGTGGCGGCGCCGGGCCAGATACGGCGCATAGCTTCGCAATAGCGACGCGCTTTACGCCATATAACGCGCCGCCATAGTGGGAAACAGGGAATACGATGGCAAAGGACAACGCAAGGCGCACGGATCACAGCGGGATCAAGATGGGGTTCGTCATGGCCCTCTTCTCGATCGCGCTCGGTGCTCTGTGGGTACGCACCGGCTGGGTACAGCTCCATGAGGGCGACGCCCTGGCCGATCAGGCCTCCAGGCAAAGCCTGGCCGCCGAATACGAATACGGCGAGCGGGGACGCATCCTCGACCGCAACGGCGAAATGCTGGCCACCTCGGTAGAGGCCCAGTCCGTTTTCGCACGTCCTTTTGACATCGAAAACATCGACGTGGCCGCTGACGTCCTGTCCCGCGACCTCAAGCTGTCCCGCCGCGAGGTTTACCGCAGGCTCAAATCCCGCAAAAAATTTGTTTGGATAAAACGGCAGATCTCGGACCGCGAGGCCGCGGCCCTGAGCCGCGCCGATCTCAAGGGCGTCCGGCTGACCACCGAACACGCGCGCATCTACCCCAACGGACACCTGGCCGGGCAACTGCTCGGCTTCACCGACATCGACGGCCGGGGCCGCGAGGGCATCGAGCGCGTCTACGACAAGATGCTTTCCCCGAGCAAGGCCGAATTCGTGGTCCAGCGCGACGCCACTGGCCGCCTGCTCTACCTCGACGCCCACGGCCGGGAGATCGACGTCAACGGCGCGGACGTGCGTCTGACCATCGACACCCATATCCAGCACGCCGCCGAGCAGGCCCTGGCCAATTCCATCGCCAAATACGAGGCCCGGGCGGGCATCGTCCTGGTGGTGGAAGCCAAGTCCGGCGACATCCTGGCCATGGCCAGCGAACCGTTCTTCAACCCGAATACGGTGCGCTCGTCCAAGCCCTCCCAGCGCCGGCTGCGTCCCCTGACGGACATCTACGAGCCCGGCTCGACCATGAAACCGTTTTTGATCGCCGCCGCCTTGCAGGAAGGGACCATCACCCCGGACACCCTTATCGACTGCGAGAACGGCCGCTGGAAGGTCGCCCGCCGGGTCATCCGGGACACCCATCCCGCGAGATGGCTGCCCGCCCACAAGGTCCTGCGCTATTCCTCCAACATCGGCATGGCCAAGATCGGCATGAACCTCGGCGCCGGGGTCTACCACGACTATTTGACCAAACTCGGATTCGGTGAGAAGACCCACCTCGGCCTGCCGGGCGAGTCCTCGGGTATCCTCCGTCCCGCCGGGACCTGGACTTCCGTGGACCTGGCCTGCATCAGCTTCGGCCAGTCCATCGGCGTGACCGCCGTGCAGTTGGCCCACGCCTTCCTCTGCCTGGCCAACCAGGGGTCCACCCGCGATCTGAATCTGATCCTGAGCCCCAAAAGCGAACGTAGGAACGCCTCCATCCAGGTCTTCACCCCCGAGACCGCGGCCACGGTGCTCAAGATGATGGAAGAGGTCGTCCAGGAGGACGGCACCGGACGCAGCGCCCGCATCCAGGGCATCACCATGGCGGGCAAAACCGGCACGGCCCAGAAGGCATCCAAGGAAGGCGGTTACGGCGACCAATACCTGTCCTCCTTCGTGGCCCTGGTTCCGGCCCAGGACCCGGAACTGCTGGTTATCACCATGATCGACGAACCGCAGAAGTCCAACTACGGCTCCATGGTCGCGGCCCCGGTCTGCCGCGAGGTGACCGTGCGCACCCTGGCCTACCACGGCCAGTTGTCCGAGACCCTGCACGCGGACGCGGCGGATGGAATGGCCGAGGACGTCGCGTCCGACGGCCCCCTGACCGAGGCCGTGCCCGCGCCCCTGGCCCGGGCCGACGACGGCACGGTCCCGAACGTGGCCGGGCTGCCCGTGCGCCGGGCGTTGGAGACCCTGGCGGGAATGGGGATCGTTCCCGTGCTCAAGGGGCAGGGGATGACGGTCAAGCGCCAGGAACCCGCCGCGGGGCGGCCCTGGCCCGGCAACCGCACCAAGGAGGGGACGGATGATGTTTTTGTTCTCTGGCTCTCATAGCGAAAAGGAAAAGGTACGGGGCATCATGGATTTCGAGACCCTGTTGGAAAAAGCGAAAAAGGGACTGGTCGTGCACACGGATTCGCGCAAGGTCCAGGACGGCGAATGCTTCGTGGCCATGCCCGGCACGGCCGTGCGCGGCATCGACTACATTCCGAACGCCCTGGAAAACGGCGCGCGCTACATCGTGGTCCAGGACGCGGCCCGCGACCTGGTGGCCCCGGTGATCGAGAAAAAGGCCGTGGCCGTGTACGTGGACAACCCGGCCGTCGCCCTGGGCGAACTGGCCCGGGCCCATTTCCACGTCATGGACCGCGACCTCAAACTGGTGGCCATCACCGGAACCAACGGCAAGACGACCACCTCCTACATCATCGAGCACCTGCTGGCCCAAAGCGGGCTCAAGGTGGGCGTGCTCGGCACGGTCAATTACCGCTGGCCCGGCTTCATGATGGACGCGCCCCTGACCACGCCGGACTGCTGGATGATCCACGAATTGCTCTTCAACATGAAGAAGGCGGACGTGGACGTTGCGGTCATGGAGGTCTCCTCCCACGCCCTGGACCAGTACCGCGTGGCCGGGCTGGACTTCGACGCCGCCGTGTTCACCAACCTGACCCAGGACCACCTGGACTATCACGGCGACATGGAAACCTATTTCCGGGCCAAGGCCAAACTCTTCGCCGAGTATCCGCGCCTGAACAAGGCGGGCGTGATCAACTACGACGATCCCTATGGCCGAAGGCTGCTGGCCGAGTGCGAAGGCGGCGTCGGCTACGGCATCGGCGACGCCGAGGCCGTGCGCGGCGAGATCGGCGACAAACCCCTGGTCCAGGGGCGCATCCTGTCCATGACCGGCCAGGGCATGGAGATCGAGACCTCCTGGAAGGGCAAGACCTGGGTGGTCCAATCGCCCCTGGTGGGCTCGTTCAACGCCTTGAACCTGCTGGCCGCCCAGGCCGTCGGGCTGCAACTGGGCCTGGGCTGCAAAGACATGCGCACCCTGTCCACCTTCCCCGGCGTGCCCGGACGGCTGGAACGGGTAATGAACGACCAAAACCTGGACATCTTCGTAGACTACGCCCACACCCCGGACGCCCTGGAAAACGTGCAGCGAACCCTGAAGGGACTGAATTTCAAGCGCCTGATCACCGTGTTTGGTTGCGGCGGCGACCGCGACCGGACCAAACGCCCGCTCATGGCCGCATCCGCGGCCCGCTACGCCGATGTGGCCGTGCTGACCTCGGACAACCCGCGCACCGAAGACCCGGTCGCGATCATGGACGACGCCCGCCCCGGACTGGCCGGGGCCAAGCGGATCATGGAGAACCCGGACCGGGCCGAGGCCATCAGGATGGCCGTGGCCGAGATGGAGCCGGGCGACGCCCTGCTCATCGCGGGAAAAGGGCATGAAGACTATCAAATCATCGGCACCGCCAAGCGCCACTTCTCGGACCGGGAAGCCGCGCTCAAGGCCATCGAGGAAGTGTATTCGTGAACCTGACCCTGGCTGAAGTCGCACGCTGTCTCGGCACCCTGGCCGATGAAGGCTTCCAGGAGACCATGGTCTCCGAAGTGAAGACCGACTCCCGTACCGTGGAGCGCGGCGACCTTTTCTTCTGCCTCACGGGCGAGAATTTCGACGGCCACGAGTTCGCGGCCCAGGCTGCCGCGGGCGGCGCCTGCGCCGTGGTGACCTCGCGTATGATCGGCGAGATCGACGCGCCGGTGATCATGGTCCGCGACACCAGGGCGGCCCTGGGCCGGCTGGCCGCCTGCTGGCGCGACATCTGCGGGGCGAAGCTCGCGGCCGTGACCGGCACGGCGGGCAAGACCACGGTCAAGGAGATGCTCTTCGCCGTGGCCTCGCAAAAATTTTCCACGGCCAAGAACTACCGCAACCTCAACAACCAGATCGGGCTGCCCCTGTCCATGCTCAAGGCTTCGGCCGACCAAGAACTGTGGATAATGGAACTGGGCATCTCCCGACAGGGCGACATGGAAGAGCTGGCCCCGGTGGCCAGCCCGGACCTGGCCGTCATCACCAATGTGGGCCCAGGCCACCTGGAAGGCCTCGGCAACGAGGCGGGCGTGGCCCAGGCCAAGACCTCCCTGCTGCGCTATCTGCGCCAGGGCGGGCGGGCCGTGGTCTGCAAGGACTACCCCCTGCTCTGGAACGCGGCCCTGGAACTGGTGGACGCGCCGGTGGGCTTCTCGGGCCGGGCGGACGCCGACACCGATTTTTACGCCGTCTATCTCGGCTCCCTGGACAACGGCCGGGGACGCTTCCGGCTGAAAACGCCGGACGGCGACGGCGAACTGACCGCTCCGTTTCGCGGGGCCCACTACGCCGAGAATCTGGCTTGCGTGGCCGCCGCGGCGCATTGTCTGGGACTGACCCGGGACGACGTCGTCAACGGCGTGCAGGACATGCGCGTCGATCCGCAACGGTTCTGCTGCAAAACCGGCGGCCGGATCACGGTGGTGGACGACACCTACAACGCCAACCCCCTGTCCATGGCAAACGCCATCCGCACCGCCAGGGAAATGGCCGGAGACGGCCCCCTGGTCCTGGTCCTCGGCGACATGCGCGAACTGGGCGGCGAGGCGATCCGGTGCCACGAGGAACTGGGCGGGGTCATCCGCGAGGTCGCGCCCGCCATGGTCTTCTACAAGGGCGACCACTTCCTCGACGTGGAACGCGGCTTCGGCGCCTTCATGCGCACGGCCGGAAGCGCGGACGAATTCATCAAGGCGTGGCGGGAGCTGTGCATCTCCGAGGGCGTGGTCCTGGTCAAGGGCTCTCGCTCCCTCAGGATGGAACTGCACGCCAACGCCTTGTGCCGGGAATTGAACGCGGCAGCCCAAGGAGGCGGTAAGTGATCTATAACCTGCTCGTTCCGTTCAGCACGGATGTGGGCGTGCTCAACGTCTTCCGGTACATTACCTTCCGTTCGGTCTGGGCGCTGTTGACCGCGCTGATCATCTCCATCCTGTTCGGCCCGGCCATGATCCGCTGGCTGACCAGGATCAAGTGCGGCCAGTACATCCGCGAGGACGGCCCCAAGCACCAAGCCAAACAGGGCACGCCGACCATGGGCGGGATCATGATCCTCCTCTCCGTGGCCGTGTCCACCTTGCTCTGGGCCGACCTGACCAACGTCTATGTCTGGTTGACCCTGCTGGCCTTCGCCGGGTTCAGCGCCATCGGTTTCACGGACGACTACATCAAGGTGGTCAAGCGGCGGAACAAGGGCTTGTCGGCCAAGGCCAAGTTCATCCTGCAATGCCTGGTGGCGGCCGCGGCCATCGCCCTGCTCATCAACGAACCGGCCTACTCCACCCGGCTGTCCGTGCCGTTCTTCAAGAATTTCAACCCGGACCTCGGCTGGTTCTACCTGCCCTTCGCCATGATCGTCATGGTGGGGACCAGCAACGCGGTCAACCTGACCGACGGGCTGGACGGGCTGGCCATCGGGCCCATGGTCGTGGCCATGGCCTGCTTCGCCATTTTCATCTACGTGTCCGGGCACGCGACCATGGCCGAGTACCTCCAGGTGCAGAACATACAGGGCATCGGCGAGGTCACGGTCTTCTGCGGGGCCATGGTCGGCGCGGGCCTGGGCTTCTTGTGGTTCAACGCCCATCCGGCCCAGGTCTTCATGGGTGACGTGGGCTCGCTCGGCCTGGGGGGGGCGCTCGGCTTCGTGGCCGTGCTGGCCAAGCAGGAATTGCTCCTGGCCATAGTGGGCGGCGTGTTCGTCTTCGAGACCCTGTCGGTCATTTTGCAGGTGGGCTACTTCAAGCTCACCGGGGGCAAACGCATCTTCAAGATGGCCCCCCTGCACCACCATTTCGAACTCAAGGGCATCCCGGAATCCAAGATCATCGTCCGGTTCTGGATCTTGTCCATACTCATGGCCCTGATGGCCCTGTCCACGTTGAAACTGAGGTAGAGCACCGTGAACCGCACCGTCCGCAAATTCATCCAAGACGCCGTCCTCCGGGACAGGCAGGCCGTGGTCGTCGGCACAGGCAAATCCGGCCTGGCCGCCGCCCGTCTTCTGGACGCGCTCGGAGCCCGGGTGCGCGTGGCGGACCGCGACGAGTCCATCACCGAGGACAGGCTCGGCCCGTTGGCGGGCAAGGCGGAACTGGTCACCGGCCCCCATGAGAAACGCCATTTCGAGGACGCGGACATCGTCGTCTTTTCCCCGGGCGTGCCGGTCAAGAAGCTCGCCCCGGTGCTCAAAGGGCTGCCCGGGCAAAACCTGGTCTCGGAGTTGGAGTTCGCTTCCTGGTTCATCGAAGCCCCGATCCTGGCCGTGACCGGGTCCAACGGCAAGACCACGACCACCACGCTCATCTCCGAAATCCTGGAGAAATCGGGCCGCCGCGTCTTCACCGGGGGCAACATCGGCGTGCCCTTGTGCGAATATCTCCTGGACATGGAGCCCGCCGAGATCATCGTGCTGGAGGTGTCCAGCTTCCAGTTGCAGAACTGCCGCCAGTTCAAGCCGCACGTCGGCCTGTTCCTGAATTTCTCGGCCAACCACCTGGACTACCACGAGGATCTGGCCGAATACCTGGACGCCAAGCTGCACCTGTTCAGCCAAATGACCCCGGACGACACCGCCCTGCTGCACGAATCCCTGCACCCGCTGCTCGACGGACGGTCCTTCACCTCCGCGCGCATCGAATGGTTCGGGCCCACGGACCGGTTCGAGGCCCCGCACCTCATGGGCGAGCATAACCGCTCCAACGTGGAGGCCGCCTGGCAGGCCGTGAAACGGTTCGGCGTAAGCGAGGAGCAGGCCGCCGAGGCCATCCGGGACTTCCGCCCCCTGCCCCACCGCATCGAACCCGTGGCCGAGAAGGGCGGCGTGCTCTATGTGAACGACTCCAAGGCCACCACCCTGGACGCGGCCGAAGCGGCCGTGCATGCCTTCGAGCGCCCGGTGCGCATCCTCATGGGCGGCGTGTGGAAGGGGGGCGACGTGGCCAAATTCGCCGGAGACATCGAGGGCCGCGTGACGGCGGTCGGCCTGTTCGGCGGCTCGCGCGACATCCTGGAGCCGGAGTTGGCCAAGCATTTTCCCGTAACCTGGGACGAAACCCTGGAAGCGGCCGTCAGGCGGCAGGCCGCGATGGCCGCGCCGGGCGACGTGGTCCTGCTCTCCCCGGCCACGTCGAGCTTCGACCAGTACGCCAACATGGCCGAGCGCGGCGCGGACTTCAAACGCGCGGTGGAGGGACTCCATGAGTAATTCCCTCAATGGCAGAAAGGACGGAGCCCGGGGCCGCATGGACTACTGGCTGCTGACGGCCACCCTGGTCCTGGCCGGATTCGGCCTGATCATGGTCCTGTCCTCTTCGGGCATCATGGCCGAGCGGATCTACGGCGACACCTACTATTTCTTCAAGCGCCAACTGATGTTCACCGGCGCGGGGCTCGTCGCCATGATGATCTGCATCCGGGTTCCGCTCAAGGTCATCTACTCCCTGACCTATCTCTGGGTGGGGCTGGCCATCGTCCTGCTCGCCCTGTGCATCTCGCCGCTCGGGGCCAGCGTCAACGGAGCCAGCCGCTGGGTGCGCATCGGACCGGTCAACGTCCAGCCCCTGGAATACGCCAAAGTGGCCCTGGTCCTGTACCTGGCCTACTTCTTTGCCCGCAAGCAGGACATGGTGCGGACCTTTTCCGTGGGCTTCCTGCCGCCCTTCCTGGTGACCGGATTCCTGTGCGGCCTGCTCCTGCTCCAGCCGGACTTCGGCGGGGCCGTGGTCATGTGCGGCCTGCTCTTCTTCATGTGCCTGGTGGGCGGCACCCGATTCAGTTACCTGTTCATTTCGCTGATCTTCGCGGGCGGCGCTGGCTGGCTGCTCATCTCCTCCTCGCCCTACCGCTTCAAGCGCTGGACCGCCTTCCTGGACCCCTTCGCCTCGGCCCAGAACGAAGGCTACCAACTGGTCCAGTCCCTGTACGCTTTTGGTTCGGGCAAGATCTTCGGCACCGGCATCGGCGCGGGCCAGCGCAAGCTTTTCTTCCTGCCCGAGGCGCACAACGACTTCATCATGGCCGTGGTCGGCGAGGAACTCGGCTTCGTGGGCATGTCCCTGTTCTTCATCCTGGTGGGCTTGTTCCTGTACCGCGCCTTCCGTATCGCCATGAAGCTCGAAGACCTCCAGGACCGGTTCACGGCCTTCGGCACGACCTGCATCCTGGCGCTGGGCATGATCCTGAACCTGGCCGTGGTGCTCGGCACCGTACCGCCCAAGGGCGTGGCCATGCCGTTCATATCCTACGGCGGATCGTCCCTTCTCGTGTCCTTCCTCTGCGCGGGCATCCTGCTCAACCTCTCCCGGAGGGTAACGGCATGACCCTGGAACGCGTCATTCTGACCACCGGCGGCACCTGCGGCCACATTTTCCCGGCCCTGGCCGTGGCCACGGCCCTGCGCGAATACAACAAGGGCATACGCCTCCTGTTCATGGGCGGCCCCGGCCCCGAGGGCGAACTCGCCCGCAAGCACGGCCTGAATTTCCTGGAACTGCCCGCCAGCGGCATCATGGGCAAGGGCGTCACGGGCGTCCTTGCGGGCCTGGGCTGGCTCGGCACGGGCATACCCAAGGCCCTGTACGAGGTCCGGCGCTTCCAACCCGACGCGGTCATCGGCTTCGGCGGATACGCGGGTTTTTGCCCGGTGCTGGCCGCGCGCATCCTGGGCGTCCCCACGGCCGTGCACGAGCAGAATTCCGTGCCCGGCATGACCAACAAGGTCCTGGGCAAAATGGTCCGGCGGGTCTTCCTGAGCTTCCCGGACACCCTGGGCGCGTTCCCCCCGGAAAAGACCTATCTGACCGGCAACCCGGTGCGGCCCGAGATATTCAAAGCGGGCGACCGGCGACACGGGCGGACGCCGGGCAAGCGGCTGTTCATCTTTGGCGGCAGCCAGGGGGCCCGGCCCATCAACGACGCAGTCATCGAGGCGTTGCCGAAGTTCATGGAAGCCGGGATCGACCTGATTCACCAGACGGGCCGAATCGACTTTTCACGCGTGCGCGCCGCCTACGAAGCGGCCGGCGCGGACCCGGCGCAGGTTCGGGAATTCATCGAGGACATGGGGACCGAGTATGCGGCCTGCGACCTGGTTGTCTGCCGGTCCGGGGCGTCCACGGTCTTCGAAATAGCGGCGGCGGGGGTTCCGGCCATCTTCGTGCCCTTCCCCCAGGCCACTCACGACCACCAAACAATGAACGCCCGCGCCATGGCGGACCTCGGCGCGTCCATGCTGCTGCCCCAGTCGGGGCTGAGCGGCGCGGCGCTGGCCGACCGGGCACTCGGGCTGCTTACCGACCGCAAGCGGCTCGCATCCATGGAAACGGCAGCCCAGGGCATGGCCCGGCGGTTCGCGGCCCGGGACATCGTGGCCGGGCTGGCCGTCATGGCCGGCGGGCAGGAGATATAGATATGGCAGCACAGGGACCCTACCTCACCGTGGGCGGCGAAGCCTGCCCGGCCATGCGGGCCAGAGTGAACAACATTCACATGGTCGGCATCGGCGGCTCGGGCATGAACGGCATCGCCGAGGTGCTCATCAACATGGGCTTCACCATCACCGGCTCGGACCTGTCCGCGTCGGCGGCGGTCCGGCGTCTGGAAAAACTCGGGGCCACGGTTTACATCGGCCACGGGGCCGGGAACGTGGGCGAGGCCGACGTGCTCATCAAGTCCACGGCCATCCCGGATACCAACCCGGAGCTGATCGAGGCACGCGAACGGGGCATCCCGGTCATCCCCCGGGCCGAGATGCTGGCCGAACTCATGCGGCTCAGAACGGGCATCGCCGTGGCGGGTACGCACGGCAAGACGACCACCACCTCGCTGCTGGCGACCATCTTCACCGAGGCGGGCCTGGACCCGACGGTCATCATCGGCGGCAAGCTGAACACCTACGGAGCCAACGCGCGCCTGGGCGAGGGCGACTATCTCATCGCCGAGGCGGACGAGTCGGACGGCTCGTTCCTGCGGTTGGCGCCGATCATCACCGTGGTCACGAACATCGACAAGGACCACCTGGATTTCTACGACAACCAGGACGCCATCGACCTGTCGTTCATGCGCTTCATGAACTCCACGCCCTTCTATGGCATGAACGTCGTCTGCGGCGACGACGCGGGCGTGCAGCGGCTGCTTCCGCTCATAAAGCGCCCTTACCTGACCTACGGCCTGGGTAAGAACAACAAGCTGCGCGGCGAGATCGTCAGTTCCCACCTGCGCTCCCTGTTCAAGGTCTTTCTGGACGGGGAGGAATGGGGCGAGGTCACCGTGGCCCAGCCCGGCACCCACAACGTGCTCAACGCCCTGGCCTGCATCGGCGTGGCGCTCGAAGTGGGCCTGGACAAGAAGGAAATCATCCAGGGCCTGGGCAATTTCGGCGGCGTGGGACGGCGTTTCGAACGCAAGGGCGAGGCAAAGGGCGTCATCGTGGTGGACGACTACGGCCACCATCCGGCCGAGATCATGGCCAACCTGCGCACGGCCAAGGAATGCTACCCGGACCGCCGCCTGGTGGTCGCCTTCCAGCCCCACCGCTTTTCGCGCACCAAGGCGCTGTTCGGCGAATTCTGCAAGGCTTTCGGCGACGCGGACATCCTCCTGCTGACCGAGATCTACCCGGCCTCGGAGTCACCCATTCCGGGCGTGTCCGGCCTGTCCCTGGCCCAGGGCATCAAGCAGGTCTCCGAAACCAAGGTTCAGTTCTTCCAGGACTTCGAGTCCCTGGAAAAACGGCTCAAGGATATTTTACAGCCCGGCGACCTGTTCATGACCCAAGGCGCGGGCTCCATCTGGCGCATCGGCGAAAATTGGCTCGAACAGGCCGACGAACCCGAAACCGACAATGGAGATGAGGAGCAATAAATGCCCCTGGAACTGATCGCCAACCCCCTGCTCTCGGAGCGGACCACCCTGCGCCTCGGCGGCCCCGCCGTGGTTGAGGCCGTGGTGCGCGACGAAGCGGATCTGGACAAACTGTCCACGTTCCTAACCGGGGAGACCCTGCCCCCCTTCGTCATCGGTGCGGGCAGCAACCTGCTGGCCTCGGACGGCCCACTGGAGCTGGCCCTGGTCCGCGTGGCCGACTGCCCCGGCCCTGAGCGGGTGGAGCGGTCCGGATCGTCCATCATCGTCCGCTGCGGTGCGGAAATCCGACTGCCCGGCTTGCTCGGCTGGGCGCAGAAAGCGGGCTTCTCCGGCCTGGAGGGCCTGGCCGGCATCCCCGGCACCGTGGGCGGAGCCGTGGCCATGAATGCGGGGTCCTACGGCGTGGAGATCGGCGAGATGGTCACCCGGGTGCGTGTCTGGACACCGTCCGGCGGGCTGACCTGGCTGGACCGCAACCGCTGCATCTTCGGCTACCGCCACTTCTCCCTCATCAAACGGCCGGGCAAGTGCCTGATCTGGGAAGTGGAGCTGGCCTTGCGCGAGTCCGACCCCAAGGCGGTGCGCGCCGCCATGCGCGACGTCTACGGGAAAAAGAAAGCCTCCCAGCCGGTCACGGCCCAGAGCGCGGGCTGCGTGTTCCGCAACCCGGCCGAAAAGAGCGCGGGCAGACTCCTGGACAAGGCGGGCATGAAGGGCATGCGGCTCGGAAACATGGCCTTCTCGGAAGTGCATGCGAATTTCCTGGTCAATCTCGGCGACGGCATGACCGCCGACGCGCTGGCGCTCATGGACATGGGCCGCGAACGGGTCAAGAAACAATTCGGCATAACTCTCGAACCGGAGGTCATCGTACTGTGAGCACCCTGACCATGGGCAAACAGAGCCGCCTGAACATCGGCGGGAAGCGCACCGCCCGCGGCAACAGCCGTAAGCGCAGAAAACCGGCCAACACCCTGCTGGCCAGGGAGCGATCGCCGCGCCGTCTGATCGGGGCGGGCCAGTTCATCCTCCGGATGGTCATGCTCAGCCTGGTCTTGTCATTCATCGCCGTGCTCGGCGTGGGGCTGCTCTACGGGTACCGGTACATCACCGCCCACCCCTATTTCGACCTCCAGGACATCCGCGTGGCGGGCAACGATCGGCTAAGCTACGGGGACGTGCTCAAGACCGCCCAGGTAAACCTCGGCCTCAACTGCCTGGACATGAACGTGGGCGAGGTCAAAAACCGGCTGGACGCCAACCCGTGGATCGACTCCGTGATCGTGCGGCGAGAACTGCCCAATCGGCTGCTGATCGACGTGCGCGAAAAAGTTCCGGCCTTCTGGATTCGCCAGGGCGACGGCCTGTACTTCGCCGATGCCAAGGGCCGGGTCATCGCGCCCATGCACCCCGGCGAGCAGGCGTCCCTGCCGGTCTTAAGCGTGGCCGAGGACCTGCCCGACGGCCCCGAGGTGCTCTCCGGCATCCTGGCGAAAATGGCCGAACGGCAGACCCCCTTCACCCAGTCCCAGACCGCCTGGGTCAAGCTGACCAGCGCCCACGAACTGGAAATCTTCATCGACGGCGCGGGCAACGGCAAGGGACTGACCGTGAAGCTGTCCATGGACCGATGGGAGGTCCAGTTGGAACGGCTCAAGGTGGTCTGGCGCGACCTCATGCGCCGCAACGAATTCGACGCTGCCGCCATCATCGCGGCCAGCGGCGACAAGATATGGATACAGAAACGCGACAACCCGGCAGCGGGCTAGGCGCGGCAAAAATATTTCACCGGGAACAACAGAGGAGTCAGTATGGCTAGAAACGATCTCATAGTGGGCCTGGACGTGGGCACCACCAAAATATGCACCGTGGTCGGCGAGGCCACGGACAACGGCGTTGACATCATCGGCATCGGCACCGCTCCCTCCACGGGGCTGCGCCGGGGAGTGGTCGTCAACATCGAAAAGACGGTCCAGTGCATCAAGAAAGCGCTGGAGGATGCCGAGCTCATGGCGGGCTGCGACATCCGCACCGTATACGCGGGCATCGCGGGCAGCCACATCCAGGGCTTCAACTCCCACGGGGTCATCGCGGTCAAGGGCGGCGAGGTCACCCAGCGCGATGTGGACCGGGTCATCGAAGCGGCCAAGGCCATCGCCATCCCCATGGACCGGGAAGTGCTGCACACTCTGCCCCAGGAATTCATCGTGGACGACCAGCGCGGCATCGCCGACCCGCTCGGCATGGCCGGCGTCCGGCTGGAAGTGAAAGTCCACATCGTCACCGGCGCGGTGACCTCGGCCCAAAACATCATCCGTTCGTGCAACCGCTCGGGCCTGGACGTGTCCAACATCGTCCTGGAATCCCTGGCGTCGAGCAAGGCCGTGCTGTCCGCCGAGGAACGCGAGATCGGCGTGGCCCTGGTGGACATCGGCGGCGGAACCACGGACATCGCGGTCTTCTCCAAGGATTCCATCAAGCACACCAGTGTGCTGGCGCTCGGCGGCCACAACCTGACCAACGACATCGCCTATGGCCTGCGCACGCCCATGATGTCCGCCGAAAAGATCAAGATGGACTACGGCTGCGCCATGGCCGATCTGGTCACCTCCGAGGAGATCATCGAGGTGCCCAGCGTCGGCGGACGGGAATCCCGACGCATGAGCAAGCGCGTGCTGGCGGAAATCTGCGAGCCGCGCTGCGAGGAAATCCTGGCCCTGGTGGACCAGGAGCTCATCAAGTCCGGATTCAAGAACATGATTGCCGCGGGCGTGGTCCTGACCGGCGGCACGGTGCTCATCGACGGCATGCAGGAGCTGGCCGAGCAGATCTTCGACCTGCCGGTCCGCATCGGCGTGCCCGCCGAACGCATCGGGGGCCTGGCCGAGGAAGTCAGGAGCCCCAAGTACGCCACGGCCGTGGGACTGCTGCTCCACGGAGCCGAGGAGGAAGGACTGCACAACAGGGTCCGGCCCTTCAAGATCCGCGACGATTCCGGTTTCGACCGCATCGTCGGCCGGATGAAGAAGTGGTTTTCGGACATCGCATAGATGGGAATAATTTCGAGGATACAGGGAAACACTCAACAGGGAACGAACTGAGGAGGACATGGAAATGGAATATTTCGAGATCGAGCATGAAACCAACGCCAAAATCAAGGTCGTGGGTTGCGGCGGCGGCGGCGGAAACGCCGTCAACAACATGATTCAATCCGCACTCAAAGGCGTGAAATTCATCGTCGCCAACACGGACGCCCAGGACATCCACAAGTCGCTGGCCGAACACAAGATCCAGATCGGCGAGAAGCTGACCAAGGGTCTCGGCGCCGGGGCCAACCCCGAGATCGGGCGGTCCGCGGCCATGGAGTCCATGGACCAGATTCGCGAGGCCCTGGATGGCTCGGACATGGTCTTCATCACCGCCGGCATGGGCGGCGGCACGGGTACCGGCTCCGCCCCGGTGGTGGCCCAGGTGGCCAAGGAACTGGGCGCGCTGACCGTGGGCGTCGTGACCAAGCCCTTCTATTTCGAGGGCAAGCGCCGCCTGGAGCAGGCCGAGGAAGGCACCCGCGCCCTGGCTGACGTGGTGGATTCCATCATCACCATCCCCAACGACAGGTTGCTGCAACTGGCCGCCAAGAAGGCTTCCTTCTCCGACATGCTCAAGAAGGCCGATGAAGTCCTGTACTACGCGGTCAAGGGTATCGCGGACCTGATCACCGTGCACGGCCTGATCAACCTGGACTTCGCCGACGTCAAGGCGGCCATGTCCAGCTCCGGCATGGCGCTCATGGGCACCGGCATCGCCTCGGGCGAATCCCGGGCCAAGGAAGCGGCCATGAAGGCCATCACCAGCCCGCTGCTGGAAGACGTGTCCATCGAGGGCGCCAAGGGCGTGCTCATCAACATCACCTGCGGCCCGGACATGCTCATCGACGAGGTCTCCGAGGCCGCGGACATCATCTACAAGGAAGCCCACGACGACGCCGAAATCTTCTTCGGCACGGTCTTCGACCCGGACGCGGGCGACGAAATGCGCATCACCGTCATTGCCACGGGCATCGAGCCCGCCATGGAGGAGCCGGAACCGGCCCTGTCCAAGGCCGAGCAGCAGAAGCTGCTGCTCCTCGGACCCCGGGGCGTGAACAAGACCGTCGAACAGCCGCGCCGCTCCGGGCATCAGCGGGTCCTGAACACGGACCGCAACATCCCGGCCTACCTGCGCAAGGCGGGCGGCGAATTGAACACCACGGAGCTGCCCACCCGGCAGGTTTCCCAGCGCGCCGTGGCCGGTCCCGGCGAGGAGGAGTTCATCTTCGAGGAAGACAACCTCGACGTCCCCGCGTTTATTCGCAAAAACGTGGATTAGACGCACTATGCAGCGCGTGTAAGGGGGTGCTGTCATAGGTACCCGTACCCTGTATCATGGCGTGTCGGAGCCCCTGGCGCCCGACCTCGGCGGTCGGCTGCCCGTGGCGCTGACCATTCCCGGAGGCGACAAGGCGGCCCTGTCCGCGCTCGGCTGGCAGTCCGTATACCGGACCCTGGCCGAAGCGCCCGGACTGGCCGTGGAGCGGGTCTTCCCCGACAAGCTGGGAACCACAGACGGCAACGAGCCCGAAACGCGCGAATCAAAAAGCCCACTATCCTCATTCCCTGTAATAGCCTGGAGCATCACGTTCGAGGAGGATTTCCTCAGCCTCCCTCGAACGCTCCGGGCAGCGGGCGTTCCGCCGCTTGCGGCGGAACGCCCATCTCTCCCTCTGGTCGTGGTCGGGGGGCCCGTCGCCTTCCTCAATCCAGCCCCCATCGCCCCCTTCGTGGATTGTTTCTGGGTGGGCGAGGCCGAAGACCGCTTCCTCGATTTTTTCGATACCCTGCGCCGGATGGTCTTCGACGGCGCGGACAAAAACGCCATTCTCGACGCGGTCAAGGACCTGCCGGGCGTGTATGCGCCGGGGCGGTCCAGAACCCCTGTCAAACGCATCGTTTCCAGCGGCCCGGGCGCACTCGTGGACCCCGCCTTCTCCTGTTTCATCTCGAACAAGGCCGCCTTTCGCGACACCCTGCTGCTTGAAGTCAACCGGGGCTGTCCCTACGGCTGCCGCTTCTGCGCCGCGGGTTACATCTACCGCCCGCCGCGCCATGCCGACCTGGCCGAACTCGAACGCATCGTGGAACTGTCCGACCCTCCCAAGGTGGGACTGGTAGGCACGGCCCTGACCGACTGGCCCGACCTGCTGCCCTTCCTCAAGTGGCTGCACGAGCGCAAAAAGAAATTTTCCCTGTCGTCCATGCGGGCCGACGGCATCACCGAGGAACTGCTGATCTACCTGCGCGAACGCGGCATCCGCACCATCACCCTGGCCCTGGAAGGCGCCAGCGAACGGCTGCGCAACATGATGAGCAAGAAACTCGACCCCAAAGACTTTCTGAACGCGGTCCGGCTGTGCGCCCGGTACGGCGTCAACCACCTGAAGATATACATGATCGCCGGTTGGCCGGGCGAGACCGATGCGGACTACGCCGAATTGGCCGACTTCCTCGGGGAGGTCATGCGCATCCGGAGCGAGGAGCCCGGCGGGCGCAAAAAACAGTTCATGCGCATCACCATCGGAGTCAGCTCGCTGGTACCCAAACCGTTCACCCCGTTCCAATGGGCCCCGATGCTGTCCGGAAACGCCCTCAACGCGCGCATGAAAGGGCTGGAAAAGCTGGTCAAGCCCTACAAAGGCGTCACCCTGCAACACGACGACCCGTTCCAGGCCCGGCTCCAGGGGCTGCTGGCGCGCGGCGGCGAGGAACTGGCCGAGTTCATCCTGCTCGCGGCGGACCATGGCGGCTGGAAAAAAGCCCTCAAGTTGTGGGACGGCGATCCCGCGAATATACTTGACCGCGAGCGTGAGCGGGACGAGCGGTTCCCTTGGGAAGTCGTGGACATCGGCGTCAAGCGCGAGTATTTGAGGAAAGAATGGGAGCGCGCCAAGTTGGCCAAGGTCAGCCCAGGTTGCTCGGCCCGAGGTTGCGGGCAGTGTGCCGGTTGTGGTTTGGAAGCGCCGCCCGGACAATAGATTGCACAAGGACTTTATATGCGTTCTCTCGTTCTTCTGCTCAGCCTCTGCACCTTTCTGCTCCCGATTCCCGCTCTCGCCGCCGATCCCATCGTCATTTTCGCCAACGACACCAACCCGCCCAAGACCTGGCTGGAGAATGGACACACCCGGGGTGCCCTGGCGGACATTCTCCACGAAATCGAGGCACGCACCAACCTGCGCTTCGACATCCGGCTCATGCCATGGAAACGGGCCTACATGAACGCCCTGGAAAGCCGGGGCGGCCTCATCGGCATGTCCCGGAACCGGATGCGCAACATCCTGTTCGACTTCTCCGAGGTCGTGTTCACAGACGAGTTGCGCCTGGTGGTGCTCAAGGGACACGAATTCCCCTACCGAACCATGAAAGACCTCGAGGGCAAGGTTCTGGGGGTCACGCGCGGGGCGTCCTACGGCGACGAATTCGACCGGGCCAAGGGCCGCATATTCACTCCCAGCGAGGACTCCAGCACGGTCTGCCGTCTACGCATGCTCCTGGCCGGCCGCATCGACGCGGCCCTGATCGGTCCGGGCCCGACCCCGCTTCAGTTCGCCATTGACCGGGACAAGATCCTCATGGAACACCGCGACCGTTTCGTCGTCCTAAACCCGCCTGTCATCCGCGACGAAAACTACATCGGATTCACCAAGGACATGCATTATCTCAACATAATCAAACAGATAAACAAAGCCATCCGGGAAATGCGCGAAGACGGAACCTTCGAACGAATTGAAGCCCGGTACTAAAACGCGATTTTCCTCACACCCGCCGACCTGCCTGTGGTATTCTCCTAGCACCGGACCCTATCCAAACCAAGGAGAACGCCATGAAAAACCTGCTCATCATATTGTCGTTGCTGCTGATCCCCCACTCCGCTTTGGCCGCTTCCGGACAGGCGGTGGAATACGAGATCAACGGACAGTTCTTCGAGGGATATTACATCAGCCCGGCAGCCAGGGCGCCGTTGGTCTTCCTGGTCCACGACTGGGACGGGCTGACCGACTATGAGGTCAAGCGGGCCGGGATGCTCGCCGACCTGGGGTATGCCGTGTTCGCCGTGGACCTGTTCGGCAAGGGCATTCGGCCCACCGCGACGTCGGACAAGAAACGGCTGACCGGAGCGCTTTACGCCGACCGGCAGACCATGCGCACGCGGCTCATGGCCGGGTTGAACAAGGCCGCCGATCTGGGTGCCAATCTGTCGAAGGCCGTGGCCATGGGCTACTGCTTCGGCGGCACGGCCGTCCTGGAGCTGGCCCGGTCCGGGGTTAACCTCAAGGCCTTCGTCTCCTTCCACGGCGGCCTGGCCACGCCCGAGGGACAGGACTACAAGGCAACCAAAGGGTTCATTCTGGTCTTCCACGGCTCGGCGGACCAGTCCGTGCCCATGAGCCAATTCGCGGCCCTGGCCGACGAATTGGAGGCCACGGGCATCCCTCATGAAATGACCACCTACGGCGGCGCTCCCCACGCCTTCACCGTGTTTGGCTCGGACCGCTACCGCAAGGACGCGGACGAGAAGTCTTGGGCGCGGCTCACGCAATTCCTGGCCCACACCCTGCAATAACGCCTCGGGGGGATCGTACACGGTCCCCCCTGGCCTCACCCGCGAAAAGGGGCTAAGAAACGGCCATGAAACGATGCAACGCAACGCTTATCCCCCGCTTTGCGGTCCTTTTCTGTCTGCTGTTCGCGGGCATGGCCCTGGCCCAGGAACGCCCCGAAGGATTCGTCACCCTCAACGATTTTCTGCCGGACGCGGTCTACGACGTGAAATACTACACGGGCGACAACTTCGTGGGTTCGCGCGTGGACGGCTACCGCGCCCCCAAGGTCCTGGTGACCATCGAAGCCGCCACGGCCCTGAAGGCGGTCCAGGCGGACCTGGCTCCCTTTGGCCTGAGTCTCGAATTCTTTGACGGCTACCGCCCCCAGACGGCCGTGGACCACTTCGTGCGCTGGGCCGAAGATCTCGACGACACGCGCACCAAGGCCGTCCACTACCCGGATGTGGACAAGCGCAACCTGTTCCGCGACGGATACATCGCGGCAAGGTCCAGCCATTCGCGCGGTTCCACCGTGGATCTGACCATCGTGGACAAGGCCACCGGGCGCGCCCTCGACATGGGCACCCCATTCGACTTCTTCGGCCTCGAATCCTGGCCCGACCACCCCAGCTTCCCGGCCCGGGTCCGCGCCCACCGCGCCCTGCTCCGCGCGGTCATGGTCAAGCACGGCTTCCAGCCCATCGAAACCGAATGGTGGCATTTCACCCTCAAGGACGAGCCTTACCCGGAGACCTACTTCGACTTTCCTGTACGCTGACGGCATGCTCCACGGCGGCCGACATGCACAAAGGGGGAATATGCCCCCGAGGCGGGCTCTTCGCCTCGCCGGGCGGGGGTGGCGCCGAGTTGCCGGACACCAAAAAGGGTACTATCCCCTTAATGTCTTGGGAAAAAACAGGCGTTGAAAGCCGCTTCGCGGCGAAAAGCAAGATGATTTCGCCTCCGGCGGGCAAGGACTCGCTCCTTGCATCCCGTTTTTGCGCCTCCGGCGCGATCCTTTTTCCTCCACGCGACTTTTCGCCTATGAAAAGGGAGTTAAAAGTCCCCCCAAAAAAACCGCCCCGCCGACAGACGTCGGCGGGGCGGCCTGATTTCGGTTAACCCGAGGCCTACCAGGCGAAGAGCGGGAATTCGCGGGCGAACTCCTCGACTTCGTCGGCGATGTTGGTCAGGGCCTTGTCGTCGTTCATGTTGTCCAACGCGGCGACGATGGCTTCGGCAACCACGATCATGTCCTCTTCGATCATGCCGCGGGTGGTCAGGGCCGGGGTGCCCAAACGGATGCCCGAGGTCTGGAACGGGGACTTGGTCTCGAACGGGATGGTGTTCTTGTTGGCCGTAATACCCGCCTTATCCAGAGCGATCTGGGCATCCTTGCCGGTGTAGTCCTTCTCGGACAGGTCCAGCAGCATCATGTGGTTGTCGGTGCCGCCGGATACGAGCTTGTAGCCCGCCTCGGTCAAAGAAGCGGCCAACTGCTTGGCGTTCTTGACCACCTGCTGCTGGTACTCCACGAAACCGGGAGACAGGGCTTCGCCGAAGGCCACGGCCTTGGCCGCGATGACGTGCATGAGCGGGCCGCCCTGGATGCCGGGGAAGATATTGGAGTTCAGTTCCTGCTCCAGATCGTCGGTGCTCAGGATCATGCCGCCGCGCGGGCCGCGCAGGGTTTTGTGGGTCGTGGTCGTGGTGTAGTGGGCGTACTCGATGCAGGACGGATGCTCACCTGCGGCGATCAGGCCCGCGATGTGGGCCATGTCGACCATGAGCTTGGCCCCGACCTCGTCGGCGATGGCCCGGAAGCGGGGGAAGTCGATGATGCGCGGGTAGGCGGACGCGCCCGCGATGATCATAGTCGGCCGGTGTTCCTTGGCCAAGGCCTCGACCGCGTCGTAGTCGATGGTCTGGGTCTCGCGGTCCACGCCGTAGTGCACCATGTTGAAGAGCTTGCCCGAGAAGTTCACCGGGGAACCGTGAGTCAGGTGCCCGCCGTGGGACAGGTCCATGCCGAGCACAGTGTCGCCGGGTTTGCAGGCCGCGAAGTAGACGGCCATGTTGGCCTGGGAGCCGGAGTGGGGCTGGACGTTGGCATAGGTCGCGCCGAACAGCTCTTTGGCGCGATCGCGGGCCAAGTCCTCGACCTCATCCACGAACTCGCAGCCACCGTACCAGCGCTTGCCCGGGTACCCTTCGGCGTATTTATGGGTCATGACCGAGCCCTGGGCCTGGCGCACGGCCGTGGACACGAAGTTCTCGCTGGCGATGAGTTCCAGCTTGGAGACCTCGCGGTCGATCTCGTCGGTAATGGCGGCGGCGACCGCCGGGTCCTGGATAAACAGCTCTTCCATGGTGGTATCCTCTGAAGTAAAATGTGGATGCGAATGGCTTCCCAGTCCAAGCGGGGAGTTTGGCGATCCTCGCGCCACCTCGACGGTTACGGCTTTTTCACCGCTCCCGGCAGGCGCTCCCGCCGTGCCCCGTGCACTGGAGATCCGTCCTTATATCAATACGGAACACTCGTTCAAGCTGTCCCGGTTGTGCTGCGAGAGGGATGTGCATGCCCCCCGCCATATCCATTTCGCGGGGGGGCGCAGGCCCCCCTCACGCCCGCCCCTTGTATCCGGCATATATAGGGTAAGGCAAGAAAGTTTGGGCCAAAAACAGAATTTCCTTCCCTTCCGCCCGTGAAACGCCGCCCCAAAAAACAGGGTGGGAAACGGACAAACCGACGGCCGTGGCCCGGCGGGAAGGCTCGCCCTATTGAGCTCCCGAAAAGAGAACCACCAGCGATTGGAAGTTGTTACGTGATCTCCCGCTTATGAAAGAGAGAACCGACGCGACAAATCCCCCAAAGCGACCTCGCCCTTTCGCGCCTAAGGTAAAAATGGGATGCAAGGGCGCGAGTCCTTGCCCGCCGGAGGCGAAATTATTTTAATTTTCGCCGCAAAGCGACCTTCAACACCTGGTTTTTCCCAGAGAGTTAAGGGGATAGTTCCCTAAAGGATACGGCGCTGACAGACGCTTTGCCTGCAAGAGGGAACGGACAGGCAAAAGAAAGGGCCGCTTGCGCGGCCCTTTCCTTCAGCGGTATGTCATTATCCGTCGAATCGTTTAAACAGAATGCAGCCGTTGGTGCCGCCGAAGCCGAAGGAGTTGGACAGGGCGTATTCGGCCTGTATCTCCTGCGGTCCGTCGACGCAGATGTCGAGGTCGCATTCCGGGTCGGGCGTTTCGCGGTTCACGGTGCCGGGGATGATGCCCTCGGACAAAGTCTTGACGGCAAAGACTGCTTCCACACCACCCGCCGCGCCCAGCAGGTGCCCGATCTGGGACTTGTTGGCGCAGATCTTGATGTCGTAGGCGTGGTCGCCGAAGACCTTTTTGATGGCCCGGGTCTCACACAAATCATTCAGGTAGGTGGAGGTACCGTGGGCGTTGATGTGGTCGATCTCGGAGGGATCGACCTTGGCCTCGCGGACGGCGGCGGCCATGGCGTAGGCCATACCCGAACCATCTTCCGGCGGAGCGGTCATGTGGTAGGCGTCGCCGGACGCGCCGTAGCCGACAACTTCGGCCAGGATTTCCGCGCCGCGCGCCTTGGCGTGCTCCAGGGATTCCAGAAGCAACAGGCCGCACCCCTCGCCCATGACGAAACCGGTGCGATCCTTGTCAAAGGGGCGTGAGGCCTTTTCCGGCTCGTCGTTGCGCACGGACAGGGCTTTCATGGCGTTGAATCCGGCCACAGCGAGATGGGAGATGGTCGATTCGGCCCCGCCACAGATCATGGCATCCACGCGGCCCATGACGATGTCGGTATAGGCCGTGCCGATGGCGTGAGTGCCGGAGGCGCAGGCCGTGGTGGTGCAGATATTGGGGCCCATGGCTCCGGTCTCGATGGACACCTGTCCGGCCGCCATATTGGCGATGATGGTGGGGATGAAGAAGGGCGAAACCTTTCTCGGTCCCCGTCTCAGCAGCTTCTCGTGACTTTCCTCGATACCCTCAAGGCCGCCCAGACCCACGCCGATGATGGTGCCGACGCGGTCTCGTTCGTTCTCGGGGATGGTCCAGCCGGCGGCGTCGAGAAGCATGCGCGAAGCGGCCACCGCATACTGGGTGAACAGCTCCATGCGTTTGGCTTCCTTCTTGCCGATGTACGGATCGGGATCGAATCCCTTGACCTCGCCCGCGATGGTCGTGGCGTAGTCCGCGCTGTCGAACTTGGTGATCCGGCCGATACCGGATTTCCCGGCCAGGAGGTTCTGCCAGCTGGTTTCGGCGTCGTTGCCGAGAGGCGTGACGGCGGCAACACTGGTAACAACTACCCTGTTCATAGTACCTGCCCGTTAGGTCTGGTTTGGTGCAACAAAAGGAGCGTCTTACACCGCCATGGTGCGTAAGACGCTCGCAGTGTATAATTTTCTATTCGATCAAGCCTACAGGGCCTTCTGAATGTGCGAAATGGCGTCGCCGACCTTGAGGATCTTTTGGGCGTCTTCGTCATCGATCTCCAGGTCAAATTCCTCTTCCATGGCCATGATCAGTTCGGTCAGGTCCAGGGAGTCGGCGCCCAGGTCTTCGACAAAAGCGGCGGTTTCGACCACTTCGTCTTCGGACACACCCAGTTGATCCACGATGATCTCTTTCACTTTCGCTGCTACGTCGGACATGATTTCCTCCACTACCAAATGAGTTTTTTGCTTAATTACATGTACATGCCGCCATTCACGCCCAGCACCTGGCCGGTGATGTACCCGGCTCCGGGGCCAGCCAGGAAGGAGACGGCGGCCGCGATATCCTCGGACTGCCCGAGGGTTTTTAATGGAATTTGTTCGAGCATGGCTTCGACAACCTTTTCGGGCAATGCCGCCGTCATGTCGGTCTCGATGAAACCGGGGGCCACGGCATTGACCGTGATGTTGCGCCCGGCCAGTTCGCGAGCGGCGGATTTGGTCAGGCCGATGAGGCCCGCCTTGGCGGCCGCGTAGTTGGCCTGGCCCGCATTGCCCATTTGGCCGACCACGGAAGTGATGTTGACGATCCGCCCGAAACGCTGCTTGCCCATGATCTTGGACGCTTCCTTGAGGAAGACGAAGCAGCCGGTGAGGTTGATCTCGATGACCTTGTCCCAGTCCTCGTCCTTCATGCGCATCATCAGGCCGTCGCGGGTGATGCCCGCGTTGTTGACCAGAACGTGCAGTTCGGCTTTGCCCTTGATCTCGTCCTTGAAGAATGCGGCCACGGCATCGCGGTCGCCGGAATCGAGCTGGAAGGCTCGGGCCTTGCCGCCCGCCGCCTGGATGGAATTGACCACGTCCTCGGCGGACTCGGGACGGCTGACATAGGTCAGGAAAACCTCGAAACCGTCGGAGGCCAACTTTTCGGCCACGGTTCGTCCGATGCCACGGGAACCGCCCGTAACCAGGGCGACTTTGGGAAGATCGCTCATCAGATATCCTCGTCTCGTTCGCTTATGGTCAGGACCCCATATACCAATTGATCACGGACTGCAAATTGGCCTCGGGGTCGGAACCAGCAAGTTTATTCCCTATTCGTCCGCAAAAAGCAAACAAACAGGCGTTTTAAAATCTAGAACCGAATCAGGGCCGCGCCCCAGGTGAACCCACCGCCGAAGGCCGGGATAAGGACGAGGTTCCCCGGCTTGATGAAGCCGGTGCGCACGGCCTCGGCCAGGGCCACGGGGATGGCGGCGGCAGAGGTGTTGCCGTATTTGTGGATATTGGAAAAGACGCGTTCTTCGGGGATGTCGAAACGGCGGCCCACGGCGTCGATGATGCGCTGGTTGGCCTGGTGCGGCAGGAGCACGTCCACGTCGGACTTTTGCAGTCCGTTGCGCTTCAGGATGGCCTCGGAAATGTCAGTCATGTTGCGCACGGCGTGCTTGAAGACCTCGCGCCCCTGGAATTCGACGAAATATTCGGGCCCCACGGCCTCGCCCAACTTGTAGGAGTAGGCCGAACCGCCGCCGTTGACCGAGAGCAGATCGCCGAGCGAACCGTCGGCCGCGAGCATGACGTCCAGGACCTCGGGGCCGTCGCCGGGCGCGCCCGCGGTCAGGACCGCCGCGCCGGAGGCGTCGCCGAACAGGACGCAGGTGGACCGATCCTCCCAGTTCATGCGCCGGGTGACGATCTCGCTGGCGACCACCAGGATCTTGGCTTCGGGCTCCAGGCAAAGCAGGCCGCGCGCGGTCTGCAATGCGTAGAGAAATCCGGAGCAGGCAGCCGCGACGTCCATGCACATCTGTCCGGTGAGGCCGAATTTTTCCTGCAAGCGGCAGGCGGCGGACGGAATCATGGAATCCGGAGTGAAGGTCGCGCAGAGGATGTGGGTCAACTCGGAGGGATCCACGCCCGCGTCGGCCAGGGCCTGCTTCGAGGACTCGAAGGCCAAGTCGGAAGCGGCCTGCCCTTCGGCGGCCAAGTGCCGTTCCTTGATCCCCGTGCGGGTGGTGATCCACTCGTCCGAGGTATCGACGATTTTTTCGAGATCGGCGTTGGTCAGTATCTTCTCAGGAGCATACAGGCCAAAGCCACGAAGGATAAAGCTGATCATGGATTGGGTGTTTATGCCAATGGCAATGCGCGGTCAAGCTGCGCAAGTTTTTTCACATCCCGCGGGGCGCGGGAGGGGTCAGGCCGCGTCCCTGTCGGGTTTTGCGGCCAGTTCCTTGTGGGCGGCCAGGCCTTCGGCCAGATGGCCGTGCACGTTGTTGCGCACGCTGGTAGCGGCCATGCGAATGCAGTTGGTCATGGCCAGCTCGTTGGACTTGCCGTGGGCCACGATGACGATGTCCCGCAACCCCAGAAGCGGCGCTCCGCCGTACTCGGCGTAGTCCACGAGCTTCTTGACACGCTTGAAAGCGCCGAGGGAAAGCAGCGTGCCGAGCATTGACAGCAGGCTGGACTTGAGCTCGTCCTTGAGGATGCGACTCAGAGAACGGGACAGGCCTTCGGAAAGCTTCAGGGCCACGTTGCCCACAAAACCGTCGCAAACCACGATATCCACCTCGCCGGTAAAAATATCGCGGCCCTCGACGTTGCCGATGAAGCGCAACTGGGAACGCTTGAGCAGATCAAAGGCTTCACGCACGGCGGCGTTGCCCTTGCCCTCCTCCTCGCCGATGGACAGGATGCCCACGGACGGGTCCTTGAAACCCAGGACATGCCGGGCCAGGGCGTCGGCCATGAGGGCGAACTGGAGCAGGTGCTGGGGCTTGGAGTCCACGTTGGCACCCACATCGATGAGCACCACCGGCTTCTTCTCGGTGGGCATGATACCCGCCAGAGCCGGACGCAGCACACCGGGGATGCGCCCCAGAACGAACATGCCGCAGGCCACGGTCGCGCCGGAATGTCCGGCCGAGACCACGCCATGCGCGTTGCCGTCCTTGACCAGGCGGCAAGCCACCTGGATGGACGAATCCTTCTTGCGCCTGAGCGCGTCGGCGGGCTTGTCGCCCATTTCCACCACTTGGGAGGCATGCACGACGTCGATGTCCAGCCCCTTGGCGTCGCATTTCGCGAGCTCGGCCCGGACACGCTCCGCGTCACCGACGAGAACGATGGAAATGCCCTCGCGCGCGGCAGCCACGGCGGCGGGCACGACGATGCGGGGACCGAAGTCTCCCCCCATGGCATCCACGGCGATGCGTGGAGCCTGGACGGATTCGGTGCTAGGCATCTTTGCCATCAATCACCTGACGGCCCTTGTAGGAGCCGCAAACGGAGCAGGCGCGATGGGGCAGAGTGGGTTCACCGCACTCGCAGTAGATGACGTTGGGAGTGGCGACTTTGTCGTGAGCGCGGCGCATGCCCTTACGGGACTTGGACGTTTTCTTCTTGGGGACAGCCATGATATATACCTCGTATTGATTTGTTCTCAACCGGATGCCCGAAGTAAAACTCCGAGCAAGGGGCGTTACTTTATCTTCAAGTCGCGGAAAACCGCAAGCCTTTCATCGCCCTCTTCCGGCTTGCAGGTGCACTCGCCGGTATTGAGGTTCGCGCCGCAGCCGGGGCAGATGCCTCCGCACTCCTCGGAGCACAGGGGCTTGAACGGCAGGGCCAGAGCGAATTCTTCCCAGAGGATGGAGCCCATGTCCAGTTGCAACTGGCCGTTCTCCACGCGCACGCGCGGCTCGCCCTCGCTCTCCTCGCCGTCGGGCAACTGCTCGAAGGCGTCGAAGCTCGTGTCGATCGAATACTCGAAAGGCTCGGCGCAACGGTCGCAGACAAGCTGCACGGACCCGGCGAGGGTACCGCGCACCAGCGCCCCGTCCTCGGACTGGGGCAGGACCGTAAACTCGGCTACCAGATCGCGGCCGGGACGGACGCCCAGCTTGAACGCGCGCCACGCATCGCGCCAGAACGTCTGGTCGTCGAAGGTGAAGTCCTTGCCCTCTGCGGCAACATCGCTGATCGTCAGCCAGAATTCAACCATGATCCTCTCCGTAAGCTCCGGTTTCCCCGGGCTGGGGTCTCCGGCTCCACGGCCGGACAACCGGTGCTTCCTATATGGTAACAAATTCTCCTGTCAAGAAAAAAACCCTTGCCATTTGTCGCGGGGCTCGGTAAGAATTCTCTCCCGCTGTTCGGAGAAGCTACCACGACCCGGCAGCACTGAACAAACGAAAATAAACTATTTCCTTAGAATACATCAGGAGGTCGCAATGTCTCAGGTTTGCGATATTTGTGGAAAGGGTCCCCAGACCGGCAATAATGTCAGCCACTCCCACATCAAGACCAAGCGCCGCTTCATGCCCAACCTGCAGAAGGTCCGGCACCAGCTTGAGTCCGGCCAGGTGGTCAGCATCAAGGCCTGTACCCGCTGCATCCGCAATGGTGCCGTGGTCAAGCCCGTGGCCTCCCAGAAGACCGAGGCCTAAGCCCCGCATTTCATTTCGGCATCAAGTGCCAAGCTGCCATCGGCCATAGCCGGTGGCAGCTTTTTTGCGTCCAATCCCCTATCGGCCGACAGCGCGCCCACTGTGCAAGACTTTGCCTTCCCGGGCGCAGCCTTTTGCACACTTGCACATGGTTTCTCTTCAGTACAATTCTATAACTAATTAATTTTTTTGTATAATTCATTTGGCACGCCCCATGCTACCTCACCGTAAACACGATCTGGAGGCGACATGGAGTATTTAACCGCATTCGGCAACTGGTGTTCCGGTCCGGGACTGTGGCACGGCGGCGGATTCGGGGGATGGGGCGGTTCCCTGGGAATGGCCTTCCCTCTCGGAGGGATCTTCCAACTTCTGGTCATCGGCCTGATCATTTATTTCACGGTGCGCCTGATCCGCAAGCCCGCCACACACTCGGGACCGGGCACACCGCACGACATCCTCAAGCGCCGTTACGCAGCCGGTGAAATCGACCGGGAGACGTACCGCGCCATGCAGGATGAGCTCGGCAACAGCTAGGACATATACACACCTCCCCATGCAAAGGGCCCCCGCCGGAACGTTTCCGGCGGGGGCCCTTCCCTTGTTGCGCATGTCGGAGCGCGACCTACAGTTCCACGGCCCTGCCGATACGGGCGAGGGTCTGGTCCTTGCCGAGCACGACCATGGTTTCGAACAGACCGGGGGATTGGGTCTTGCCGGTGATGGCCACCCGGAGAGGCTGGGCGATGGCCTTGAACTTGATGCCCTTTTCCTCGATGAACCCGCGATGCAGGTCTTCCAGGGCAGCCTCGGTGAATTCGTCGAGCCCGGCCATGCGGTCGGCGATCTCGGTCAGCAGCGGCTTGGTCTCCCCGGTCAGGAACTTCTTCACCGCCGCCTCGTCGTAGGCCAGGGATGCGGCGTCCTGAATGAACGGACGGGCCTGCTCCAGCATGTCCACCAGGGACTTGGCCCGAGGCTGCAACAACGGCGCGATCTTGGCGAACTGCGCGCGGCTGACGGCCTTGGCCTGGTCCTCGCCCACCTCGCGGGCCAGGAAGTCGCACAACAGCCCGGCCAGCCGGTCGGGGTCGGCCTTCTGCATGTATTGGCCGTTGACCCACTCGAACTTGGTCAGGTCGAAGACCGACGGCGAATTGCCCAGGCCGTCCGGAGTGAACAATTCAACCATCTCATCCATGGTGAACAGTTCCTGGTCGCCGTGGGACCAGCCGAGTCGGGCCAGGTAGTTGGTCACGGCCTCGGGCAGGTAGCCCATCTTCTCGTATTCCATGACGGACAACGCGCCGTGGCGCTTGGAAAGCTTCTTTTTGTCCGGGCCGAGGATCATGGGCACATGGCCGAACTCGGGCACGTCCCAACCCATGGCGCGGTAAATGAGAATCTGACGCGGGGTGTTGTTCACGTGGTCGTCGCCACGCAGCACGTGGGTCACGCCCATGTCGTGATCGTCCACCACCACGGCCAGGTTGTAGGTCGGGGTACCGTCCGAGCGGCGCAGGATCATGTCGTCCATTTCGGTATTTTCCACCGAGATGAACCCCTTGACCAGATCCTTGTAGCCCGTGGCGCCCTCTTGCGGAGCCTTCAGCCGGACCACGCCCGAGGTCAGCCCCCTGTCGCGGCAGGTGCCGTCATATTTGGGCTTGCGGCCTTCCTTCATGGCCTTCTCGCGCATGGCGTCCACGGCCTCCTTGCTACAGTCGCAATAGTAGGCGTGGCCCGAGGCCAACAGTTGGTCGATGACCTCGTTGTGCCGGGCCGCGCGTTCGGACTGGAAGACGATCTCGCCGTCGTGGGCCAGGCCCAGCCAACGCATGGAGTCGATAATGGCGTCCGTGGCCTCCTGCGTGGACCGTTCGCGGTCCGTATCTTCGATGCGCAGGCGAAACTCGCCGCCCATGGACCGGGCCAGGAGCCAGGAAAACAACGCGGTGCGCGCACCGCCGATATGCAGAAACCCGGTGGGGCTCGGCGCGAAACGGGAAACGACCTTGGTCATGGCAATGCCTCCGGCGGCCAGGGAACCTTTTGAAAAAGGTTCCCTGGACCCTCCAAAACTTTTTATCGCCGCTTCGCGGATGGTGCGAACGCGGCGTTTTTTTATTTATGCACTATGTCGAATGACGCCTTCCGGCCTATTCCCCGTTGCTATCCCCTCGCGAAGCGACCCAAAAAGTTTAGAGAGGGGATGGGGGCCGGGGGCACCTCTGCCGCTACACGGCTTCGACGCCCTTCACTTCGGGGATTTCCTTGAGGATGATCCGCTCGATGCCGTTTTTCAGGGTCATCTGGGACATGGGGCAGCCCTTGCAGGCCCCGGTCAGGCGGACCTTGACGATGCCGGAGTCGGTGACCTCCACCAGTTCCACGTCGCCGCCGTCTCCCTGGAGCATGGGGCGAACCTTGTCGAGCACGGCTTCCACTTTTTCTTGCATGACAAAACCTCCGTTGATTCGGGTTCGGACGGAACATCTACGGCCTGGTGCGCGCATTGTCAAACCCGGCGCACCGGGACCATTGGAATTTCAGGGTAGCCAAAGACGCCGGTTTTTGGGAGTCGCCTAGCGGGTGAGAAGAACGGCGAAAGCCTCTTCCAGTTCCTCATCCAGATCCGCGACCATCTCGTCCATCCGCTCCGGGGTAAAATTCATGGACGCCCACCCCTCGGCGGAAGGCGGCTGGACGAAGAATTCGCCGCTGGAACCGACGCCCAGGCCGGTGGCGATGGTCTCGGCGCAGTGAACCAGAAGCGGCTCGGCCTCCTTGTGCCCGGGCTTGGGCTGGTGATGTTCGAGCACGGCCGAGACCAGGACGTAGGGGAAATTCCATTTGCGCAGGAGCATGCCGCCCAGGGTGGCGTGATCGAACCCGAGCAGGGCCCTTTCCTCGACGAACAGGACCTCGTCCTTGGCCCGGGCATGGGCATGCACGGCCGTGGCCCGCTCCGGCTCCACCTGAAGGAGAATGAGCTGGCCGATGTCGTGCAGCAGGCCGGAGACGAAGGCGCGTTCCGGATCGCCCTTGCCCGTCATGCGGCACAGCCGCCGGGCGATGAGCCCGCAGCAGATGGAATGCTTCCAGAACTGCTCCATGTCGATGACGTCGGCGGGCACGTCCTTGAACAGGGACATGACCGAAGTGCCCACGGCCAGGGTGGAGAGTTGGTTCACGCCGACCACGGTGACCGCCCGGGAGATGGTGTCGATCTGCATGGGCAGGGAGTAAAAGGCGGAATTGACCATGCGCAGGAGAAAGGCCGTCAGGCCTGGATCCTGGCTGATGATCTCGGCCAGGTCGTCGGCCGACGTGGACCGGGAACCGATGGCCTGCTGCAATTCGAGAAAAACCTGGGGCAGGGCCGGAAGCTGGTGGTCGTGGCGCAGGATGTCCAACGGGTCCAGGGGCAGGACCTCGGCCAGGCGGGCTTGGCCCTCAAGCCGCCCGTACCGATGCGGGTTCACGGACATATCCTTGGCCACGTGCCGGACCCCGAGACGGGCCAGCCGCTTCAGGGCGTCGTCCGGCTTCCGGATGAACCGGAATCGTTTGGTCAGCAGTTTTTTCGCCGCTTCAACTGTTGCGGGCGCGATCGGGATTTCGACCTTCCCTGGGACGCTCTCTTCTGCCATCTGTCGATCCTCAATGGTTATGGAAGCCAGCCGCCTGCACCATAATAGAAGAGACGTAGAGTTTAAAGCGTTTTTTCCCGCAAACGGGACGCGCGGCCTAGATCAGCTGGAAATCGTATTGCAGCCGCAGGCGAGCTTGACAGCCGTTCCCGCCGCCCTCCCAAGCAAGAGGGTATCGTAAGGATTCGCCACAGCCGCCACACACGCGGGGAAACGGCTTCCATTCCGCAACAGGCTGATTTTTCAAAAAATAAAATGCGGATTGTTCGCTTTTTCATGGCTCACGGTGGTCATGGGACCATGGCCGGAATAAACGCGGGTGGCGTCGGGCAGGGTAAAAATGCGCGAACGGATGGAGGCGAGCAGTTCCGAGGAGCTGCCGCGCGGCAGGTCGGTACGCCCCACGGCGATCATGAACAGCAGGTCGCCCACGAACACGCACCCGGCGGCCGGAAAGAAGTAGGACAGGCCGCCCGGCGTGTGCCCGGGGGTGTCCAGGACGAGCATAGGCTGGTCCAGCACGGTGCGCCGTCCTGGGCCGATGGCCGTGTAGGGGAAGTCGATGTACTGCGCGAACTCCCGGTTGCCCCCCGCTTCGAAGGAAAATTCCCTGAGGAATTCATCTTCGGGACTGGCGAAGACCGGGGCGGGAACGGCCTCAAGGAGTTCCTTGACCCCGCCGATATGGTCCAGGTGAAAATGCGTCAGGAACACGCCTTCCAAAGTCAGGCCCAGGGCCGTGATGCGTTCGATCAGCCGCCCCGGCTCCATCCCGACGTCAACAACCACGGCACGGCCGTCCATGCTCACCAGGTAGCTGTTGGCCTCGTCCGGACCGAGGATGAAAGTTTCTATGGTCAGTATCGCCATGGCTTGCCCTGTCTCGATTCAATGCGTATGCAATAGATGACATTAACGATTTCGCGAGGATAAGAATGCTGCACTTCCTGGGCAACTGTCAAATGGATTTCCTGTCCCGGGCCGCGGCCGCACTGGGGTTGCCCGTGATCCACCGGGAACTGGCCTCGCCCATGACCCATGCCAGCCACCCCGCGGGGGTTCCGTCCGCGCTGGACCGGCTCGTCCGCGAGCACGGTCTCGCCGACGCCTTCAACGGCCGCCAGCCCGAGTGCCAGTTCGGCCTGCCCGACGGCGAGCCGCCCGCCCTGCTGGTCTTGAATCTCTTCCACGAGACCAGCCCACTCTTCCTGCACACCGAAGACGGCTTCATCTTTCACATGAATCCGGCGGCCTGGCGCAACGCCCCCGCCCTGGCCGCCTGGATGGACGCCAACTGCCGACGCATCGCGCCCAATCCGGCCACGTACCTGAAGCGGTTCGGGCAGTTCCTGGCGCTCGTCCGCGAACGCTTCGCCAACACGCCGATACTCCTGGCCACCCGCCTCAACCACTATCCGGCCTTCGGCCCGACGCCCCACTCCTACCTGGAAAATTGGGAAGACTTGAGCCGTGAAGCCCCGGCCCACTACGCGCTCTGGGAGCGCGAACTGAACGTGCGCCCGCTCGACGTGAACCGCGTATTCGGCGGTATCTGGCGGGAATCGGACGGTGCCATTGAGCCCCACTGCCCATTTCTCAAGATCGAGCTTGCGGAACGGGACGGCGCGGTGGTCGGCGTGCGCGCCTCACGCGACGTGGAGCACGTCGGCCCGCTGTGGGCCAGGCTGGCCGACAAGGTCGCCGCCTTCCTGAAGACCGGGGAAATCCGCTACGAGGCGCGGGAGACCGTGCCTCCGGAATGGAACCGGCCATGGCACCCCACGGTCCTGGACGAGGAGGCCGTCATCGACCGGTTCGCCAGCGAACGCAACTACCCCTGGGCCGAAGCCGTGGGCAGCTTCTTCATGGACCTTTCGCGAGACCGCACCCCCCTGCTGGCCGCATCCGGCGAATTCATGCCCGTGTGCCACAACACCCTGCACATGATCCGGGCCTACGGCCGCATCTTCAAGAACCCGCTGCTGGCGACCTTCTGCGACACCCACCGCCCGGCCGCCGAGGCCTTCACCGACAACGGCCCGTTTTACCGAACCGAGTACCTGGCCCGCCTGGACGAGATACGGGCGCACGCGCTGAGCTAGCCGAATCGCCGCCCGTGTCGCCAATTAGGATCAGGCGCGGTCCATCTCCCGGGTTTTACGTCATAGCCGCGCCAGCCGAAACGGACGAAGCCGAGATCCCGGCCGTGCAGGCCGCCGACGAAGCCGATGGGCAGACGCAGGGGCGGGTTGGTGTCCTCAATGACCCCGCCGAACGGGTCGCTCAACCAACTGACAATTTTATCATTGCCAGAGTACCATTTTGGCGATACCTACCAACTGCTCATATGAACATTCTTCAATTATTTCTCTGGTCCACCGCAAAAAGGAATTAGCATGGTGAACAAACAAAGGACAAGTGCTGTGTTAGCCGCTTTGGTGCTCATTTCATTATGCGCTTGTCAGTACTCCACACAGACCAGATATAATTATTCTGAAGTCGGCCAGGTTCAGGTTGTTCAATTCGGTACGGTTGTTGCTGTAAGGGATATCGATATCTATGGAGAAAATAGCGGAGCGACAGCTCTCGCCGGTGCGGCCGGAGGGGCGGCCCTGGGGGCCGGCACGGGAAACGGATTCAGCAGTGTTGCCGGTGGAGTTGCTGGAGCAGCAGCCGGCGCGGCCCTTGGCTCGGGACTTGAGCAAGCCATCAGAAGGCGTGGCGGCGTTGAATATACGGTGGTCCTACAAAATGGAAAGACGATAACCGTAGCTCAGAATGTTTCCGAAAAAGATACCATTCTTGAGATCAACGACAGAGTCATGGTTCAAATAAATGGACAATATCAACGTGTATTGCCAGCCAACAATCTTCCAGAAGAAATAGAAAAACCAAAAGGTATTAAATTAAAATGAAGATACTAGCTCCTCTCTTTGCGTTGTTTGTATTATCCGGTTGCGCGATGACGGTCGATAAGATCGACGTTCCTTACCAAGGTGCTGCGAACATTACGATTGTTGAAGGTGCTGAGAATGTTCCCATCACTGTCACGCACGAAGACAAGCGTACCGTGTACAAGGATCGTGTAGGCACCAAAAAGAATGGCTACGGCATGGAAATGGCCGAGATCGTAGCTACTAACGATATCGCCCAAACGGTTGCGGATGGTGTTGCGTTCGAACTTGCAAACGAAGGCTTCAAGATCGGCGATGAGGGGAAAAATATCAACGTAAAATTAATGCGTCTGTATAACGATTTTAAGATGGGTTTTTGGTCCGGCAGCGCAGTTGCCGACGGCTTAGTCCAAGTCGAAGTCCGTGAAGACGGGAAATTAGTCTTCTCAAAATCTTACGAAGGCGGCGGCGTTGAGGAAAGCATACAGCTCGCAAGCGGTAAAAATGCACGAGCGGCTCTGATCAAGGCGATGACCGACATTGTTACGAAGATCACTCAAGACCCGCAACTCCATTCGGCACTACTAAAACCCGTTCCATCCTCTGAACAACCCCTTGCCGAAACAGAAAACGCGGAGAAGTTGTAAGCCTGTGTAGGCGACAGCTCAAAGGGAAACGTTTTCACGCCGCCCCACGAGGCCTTGCGATTAGGCTTTCCTTTAACCCGTTCGCTAAGGGCACTACCACTTTCACAACGCTGAACAACACCCAAAATCGGGCCGCCCGTCCTTTATGGTCGAGGCGGCCCGTTTTTTTTGCTTTATGCATGGAGAAGGAGCCCTGTCGCTAGTGGCCGCTAACGCCGCGTAAGTCCATATTTCTTGAGTTTGTATTGCAGCGTGCGGCGGCTGATCCCCAGGGCCTCGGCCGTGCGTTCGCGGTGGTTGCCGTTTTCTTCGAGGGCCTGGATGATGGCCTGCTTCTCGGCTTCTTCGAGATTGGCGGGAGTCGGCTGGGGACGCCCGCCGTGGGAAAACTCCATGTCGATGACGTTTTCCCGGGCCCCGGTGATCTGGGGCGGCAGGAGATCCGGGCCGAGCGCATCGGACCGGGAGAGGATCAAGGCGCGTTCCAGGACGTTTTCCAGTTCACGCACGTTGCCTGGCCACTCGTAGCCGGACAAGGCGTCGAGAAAGGCCGGGGTCACGGTACGGATGATCTTGTTGTTCTTGTTGCCCAGGCGGCGAAGCAGGAAGCTGACCAGAAGCGGCAGGTCCTCCTTGCGTTCGCACAGCGGCGGGATGCGTATTTCGAGCACGGCCAGACGGTAGTAAAGGTCCTCGCGGAAACGGCCCGCCTCAACCTCCCTCTTGAGATTGCGGTTGGTGGCCGCGATGATCCGGGCGTCCACCTGGAGGGTGCGCACCGAGCCGAGCGGCTCAATGGTTTTCTCCTGGAGGGCGCGCAAAAGCTTGGCCTGAAGGGCGGCGGGCATTTCGCCGATCTCGTCCAGGAACAGGGTGCCGCCGTCGGCCAGTTGAAACCGGCCGGGTTTGTCCTTGACCGCGCCGGTGAACGCGCCCTTTTCGTAGCCGAAGAGCTCGGATTCGAGAAGGTCGTCGGGCAGGGCCGCGCAGTTGACCTTGATGAGCGGTTTGTCGGCCCGCGGGCTGGCCCGGTGGAGCCCCTCGGCGACCAATTCCTTGCCGGTGCCGCTCTGGCCGAGGATGAGCACCGTGGCCTCG
This sequence comes from Desulfovibrio sp. Huiquan2017, assembly GCF_017351175.1. Lineage (NCBI taxonomy): Bacteria > Pseudomonadati > Thermodesulfobacteriota > Desulfovibrionia > Desulfovibrionales > Desulfovibrionaceae > Desulfovibrio > Desulfovibrio sp. Huiquan2017. Next base: position 135,576 of record NZ_JAFMPN010000007.1, read on the forward strand.
GTGGGCCCGGCCTGGGCAATGAGGTCGCGGACCCGCTCGATGCCGGGGCTGCCCCCGATGAAGTCGGGCTCGCTGCCCACTTCGGCGCGCAGCCGGGCATTTTCATCCAAAAGTTTGTGATATTCGAATGCTTTACCGAGAACGGCGGTCAACTCGTCGTTGTCGGCGGGCTTGGTCAGATAGTCGAAGGCTCCGCGCTTCATGGCGTCCACGGCGGAGCCGACGGAGCCAAATGCGGTCAGCAGGACCACAGGCATGGAAGGCCGCCGGACCTGGAGCTCCTTGAGCAACTGCATGCCGTCCATGCCGGGCATCTTCATGTCCACCATGGCCACGTCGGGGTAGGTGTCGGATTCGGCCTCCTCGGCCAATACGGTCAGGGCGCGTTCGCCGGATTCGGCTTCGAGCACGGTCCAACCGTCGTCTTCGAGCACGGCGCGGACCATCATCCGGTGCCCCGGTTCGTCGTCCACAATCAACGCGATACGTTCTTCATTCATGAATCTATTCCTTGTCTGCCGCAGGCGGCGGGTCGGGGAAGAACAACTTCATCTCGGCCCCCCGGCCTGGTTCGGATTCGATAAGCACCCGGCCCTTGTGGGCGCGCATGATGTTCTGGACAATGGCCAGCCCCAGTCCGGTACCGGTCTTCTTGCCCGTGACGAAAGGCTTGAAGACGTCGTCGCGGATGTCCGGATTCATGCCCGGGCCGTCGTCGGCCACGATGATCCAGACGCCCTTGTGGCCGCGCATGGAAACCAGCCGGACGTGGCCGGGCTTGTCGCACTCGGCGCACCCCTGGATGGCGTCCAGGCTGTTGGAAATAAGATTGAGCAGGACCTGCCGGAGCGCGTCCGGGTCGGCCCAGACCGGCTCGGGCCCGAAGTCGAACTCCGGCTCGATCTGCTTGTCCTCAAAGTCGAAGCGCATGAGCTGCCGAAGCGAGTCGCCGACCTTGAACATGTCGATGAAGACCGGATCCAACTGGCGCGGCCGGGCCAGGTAAAGCAGGTCCGTGACCACGCGGTTGAGGCGGTCCGCCTCCTGGACCATGGCCGTGGCGTACTGATCCAGCGGAGCCTGGCCCTTGAGCTTGGTGGCGAAGAGCTGGGCGAAGCCGCGCAGGGAGGAAAGCGGGTTGCGCACCTCGTGGGCCACGCCCGCCGCCAGCGAACCGATGGCGGCCAGCCGCTTGGCCTCGTTCAGGTCCTCCTCCAGGGAGCGGATCTCGGTGCGGTCCCGGATCAGGACCAGCCGCTGCGCCTGCTCCGGGCCGTCGTCCTCGTCGTGTTCCTGGAACGGCAGGAAAAGGATCTCCAACTGGCGGCCCTGATAGTCGAACTGTTCCCACTCCACCGGGCCGGACGGCGGGTTCTCGCTGGTCTGGCGGCCAAAGTCGAAATCCCGCCAATTGGCGCCGATGATCTCGGGCGGCACGGGCGCGTCGCCGCCTTTTTTCCCGTCCTTGCCCCGTCCCTTGGCGCTCCCTTCCTTGCCGCCCGCGTCCGGGGAGTCCTCCAGGCCGTCCGTATCCCCGGACTCCTCGTCCGGCATCGGGGCGAGCAGCTCCAGGGCCGAGCGGTTGGCGGCCAGGATTTCGCCGTCCTCGGCCAGGGTGACCAGGCCGTCGGGCATGTTGTCCAAAAGCTTGTTCTGGAACCGCTCCAGGCGGATGAGCTTGCGGCTCGCGCCCCGCCTGCGCAAGTAGGCGAAGGCCAGGGACCAGAGGACCACGGCGGCCAAGAAAACGTAGCCGGTCTGGTACGTGGCGGCCTGCCGGTACTGGCGGAATTGGCGCATGTGCTTTTCGGCGTTGAGGCCGACCACCAGGTAGACCTTGGACTGGACGTCCTCGTCGAACATCATGCCCGGGCCCATGCCCTGCCCGAGCCCCCGGCCCAGACCGTTGCGCCCCTGCCCCCCTTCGTCCGGGGACAGGCCGAGGAGGGAGGCGACGCCCGCGCGGACCTGGAGCCCGGACAAAAGCACGCTGGTCTTGTCCACTTCGGCCATGACGTGCCAGGCGCGGCCGGGTTCGATATCCTCGGCCACGGCGTCGGGCAACTGGAAGATGGGGTGGTTGTTCTTCTTGACCGAGGTGACGATGGGATGCCCGGTACGGTCGAACAGGGTGACGAACTCGATGTCGTCGGACTTGGCCAACTCGGTGAAAAGCTCCTCGGTCATCGTCCGGAACAGGGTCGAGGACTGTCCGCCCATGCGCAGGGTCCGGGCGATGCGGAAGATGTTGTTGTCCACGCCGCGCAGGATGGAATTGCCGGTCATGACCATGTGGTCCTCGACAATCTTACGCTGTTGGGCGATGGACTGCCAGGTCAGGTAGAGACTGCCCAACCCCAGCACGATAAGCGCCAGGACCAGGGCGACCAGGGGGCCTTTCTCCCTGCCTTCCGGATGGACGACCTCCATGGTTCCCCTACTCGCCCCTGACGATCATGTAAATGCCCTTGGGCGACATGTCGTGCGCGCCCGCCAGATCCTTGAAGGAGCTTTCCGGAGTGGCGTCGATGCCCGCGTTCTTGAGCCGGGCCAGGACCTCTTCCAACTCCAGGCCGTAGGTCGTGCACACGGCAGTGACCGTCAACTTGCCGGTGCCCTCGGGGGGCTGGACCGGCATCAGGGCAAAGGGGTCGCCGCCCTGTCTGGCACGGATGATGTCGTAAACGTGCTGCGGACTGACGCCGCGCGACCGGGCGATGTCCTGGACCAGGGTGTTCTCGTCGATGGACGGGTCGAACCCGGCTTCGCGCAGGGCGGAAAGCGCCATATTCACGTCCAGACCGAGAAATCCGCAAAATTTCTTCAGCGGGCTGGTCTCGGCGTGGCCGTAGGGAGGATTGCCGTAGACCTCGGTGGCTTCCTCCTTGATCCGTGCGCTGTAGTCGAGCAGTGTGCTCATGGGCGGCAGATTGATGAGGGTGCCCGCGAAGACCAGGAAGACCAGGATGAAGCTGAAGATCATGGAGGGCGTCATGACCACGAATTCGCGGGCCCGGTTCTTCATGTAATGTGTAATCGGCTTCCAGTTGAGCCAGGTGTGCAGGAGCAGCGCAAGAAGGAAGAGCGTGCCCACGGCGGTGTGGACGTCGCCCCATTGGGTCTTGGTCATGCCCAGCAGATGCCAATCGGCCCAGTACGCCACACGGCCCTCGGGCACGATGTACAGGACCACACTGGTAAGGAGCGTGACAAGAAACGAAAGAAGCGCGGTAAGGGACGTGATTTTCCGGAACATCCAAGGACCTCCTCGAGAAGTGAAGCATTGCCGTGGATCCCCTGCATGCCCGCCATCGCCTGCAGATGATCATTTGCGGGACAGGCGGCCCCACGCCACCTGTCCCGCAATATCCTGTTTTCCGGGTTATCGGAAATATCTGTTCAGTTCAATGACTTAGTACATCCCTCGACCCATGCCGCGTCCGTACATGCCGTGCCCGTACATACCGCGGCCCTGGGCGGGGCCGTCATCGTCGTCGCCCTGCCCGAAACGGGGGCCGGGGCAGGAGCCGAAGGCGGCGATACCGGTGGTCTTGACCAGTTCCTCGGCCATGGACGCACGCAGGTCACGCATCTTGTTGCGCAGGCTGGAGATGTCGGTCACCAATTTGGTGATGGCCTGTTCATCGGCCTTGCCGCCGTTGATCATGGCCTGGAGCACGGACCGCTTGGCCCAGATCTGGGTGCGAACGGTCTCGAACTGTGGTTCGTACTTGTCCACCACGGCCTTGACCTCGGCCTGTTTCTCGGGGGTCAACTGGCTGTACGCGGCACCGGGACCGTAACCGGGGGCGCCGCAAACGCCGTTGGCGCCTCGACCGTAGCCAGGGCCGGCCACGGCGAACGCGGCCATGCTCAGGACGAGAGCGGCCGCCAAAGCGGAAATGGTGATGTTCTTTTTGGACATTGGGTGCCTCCTGGCGGTTATACTTTCATGCAACAGGAAGAAGAGAGTGTGTGATCTTCTTGTCTCTTCAGAAAGCACAGCCCGTGCCAAAATCGCAAGCTGTTTGAATTCATCGCTATTCTAATCGCCGATTCGGATAAATGCACATCTTTTGTGCATTTTACTGCACAGACTCTGCACAAAATCTGTGCAATGTGCAAGAGATTGTCCCTTGACAACGGCCCGACTCGACACAACTTGTTGGCCATCGGCAACCTATATGAAGCGCGGAGGCAAGGTCATGCCCATCTATGAATATATCTGCAAGCAGTGCGGCCACGAATTCGAGGAGCTGGTGTTCAAAGCCGAAGCTCCCGCGCCCTGCCCCCGGTGCGGTTCCGCCGAGACCGAAAAGCTCATGAGCGCCTGCTCCGCCAAAGTGGATGGTGGCGGGCCCAATCTCGAAGCCCTGAAAGAGTACGGCTGCGGCTCCGGCGGCTGAGGCGTCTAGCCCGCGCCCCGGTCGGGGCGCATTCCATCACGCATCATCCGGCCGCGCCAGCGGCCGTTTTTTCGTCCCCCCGACAGTCCGTTCGCGGTCGGTACGCCACGCTCCACGGGGTGGCCCGAAGCGGGATCCCGTGCGCCCCGGCCGTTCCCTTTCAGAACAAGAAGTGATAGGGAAACCGAACCGACCTCCACTTCGAACGAACGAGGAGCCCCATGCCCGACAGACTGCCCTGGCCGGAATATTTCATGCGCATCGCCCATCTGGTGGCCCAGCGCTCCACCTGCACCCGCCGCGCGGTGGGGGCCATCGCCGTGCGCGACAAGCGCATCCTGGCCACCGGCTACAACGGCGTGCCCACCAACATCGCCCACTGCGAGGAGGTCGGCTGCCTGCGCGATCAACTCGGCATTCCCTCGGGCGAACGCCACGAATTGTGCCGGGGCCTGCACGCCGAGCAGAACGTCATCATCCAAGCGGCCACCAACAACCTCGACCTCAAGGGATGCGACATCTACTGCACCACCAAACCCTGCATCCTGTGCACCAAGATGCTCATCAACTGCAGTGTGCAGAACATCTATTACGCCGAAAACTATCCCGACGAGCTTTCCGAGGCCATGCTGCAGGAAGCCGGAGTGAATCATGTCTTCATGGAAGGCGACTTCCGCTAACGAGGCCTTCATGGCCCGGGCCGTGGAGCTGGCCCGGCGCGGCCGCGGAGCCACGGCCCCGAACCCGTGCGTGGGGGCGGTGCTGGTCCGCGACGGCAAGGTGGCGGCCGAGGGTTGGCACACGCAATTCGGCAAACTCCACGCCGAGCGCGAATGCCTGGCCGACGCCCGAAGCAAGGGCGTGGACCCGCGCGGCGCGACCATGTACGTCACCCTGGAGCCGTGCAACCACCACGGCAAGACCCCGCCGTGCACCGACGCCCTCATCGACGCGGGTGTGGCCGAAGTGGTCGTCGGCGCGCGCGACCCCAATCCGGTGGCCGCCGGCGGTATGGAAAGGCTCCGGGCCCACGGCATCAAGGTCACCGAAGACGTGCTCGGCCAAACCTGCCGCGACCTCATCGCCGATTTCCTACTCTGGCAAGGGTCCCACTCGCCCTACAACATCCTGAAAATGGCCGCCACCCTGGACGGCAAGATCGCCGCCAGCACACGCCGCCCCGAACCGATTTCCTGCGCCCAGTCCTTTGCCCGGGTCCACGACCTGCGCTCCCGCGTGGGCGCGGTCATCGTCGGCGGCAATACCTTCTACGCCGACAACCCCAGCCTGACCTGCCGCATGCCAGGCCTGCCCGCCGACTTCGTCCAACCCTTCGGCGTGGTGGTCACCTCGCGGCTGCCCGAGGATCCGAGCCGATTCACCCTATTGCACGACCGCCCCGAGCGGGCCATTTTCATGACATCCAAGACGGCGGCCCACAGCCCCCGGGCGGATGCCCTGCGGCGGCGCGGCACTTCGGTCTGGCCCATGCCCGGCCGGGCCGGAGCCTTGGTCCTGGCCTGCGGCTTCGAGCGCCTGCGCTACGATTGCGGCTGCCACTACACCCTGTGCGAGGGCGGCGGCAGGTTCGCCATGGCCCTCATCGAACAGGGGCTGGCCGACGAGCTCATCCACTTCGTGGCCCCGCGCATCCTCGGCGACGAATCCGCCCCATCCGCCTATTCCGGCCGCGAAGCCGCAGCCATGGCCCAGGCCCTGGATTTCCGCATCGCCGACTTCGAGCCCGTGGGCGCGGACCTCATGCTCACCCTGCGCCGCCCCTAGCCGCCGTCCGGAACCGCTGGGCTTGCCTTGAACTCGTCATTTGGCTATCATTGATCTATAATGGTCACTGGTATAATGGTCCTGCCCCTGCTGGTCGGGCTCCTTCTGTCGGCAGCGCCCGCCTCGGCGCATGAGTCCGACGACCCCACCGAGGGGCTCACCTACCTGACCGAGGAGTTCAGGCCTTTCAACTATACGGAAAACGGCCGTCCCACCGGCCTTGCCGTGATCCTGCTCAAGCAGATTTGGCAGGAGATGGGCGTACCGGAACAGCCCATCCGGGTCATGCCCTGGGCCCGCATCTACGACGCCGCTCAACTCGACCGGCATACCATGATCTTTTCCGTCTACCGCACCGAGGAACGGGAAAAATCCTTCAAATGGGTCGGGCCCATCGTCCAGGGACGGCTGGCCCTGTTCGCCCTGCGCGTCCGGCATCTCGCCGTCAATTCCCTGCGTGACCTGGCCGGACGGCGGATCGCCTCGCTGCGCGACACCGCCGCCACCATCAAGATACTCAGAGTCGGGCTTGCCCCCACCTACGCCTCCCGCGCCGAACATGCCGTGCAACTGCTCGAATCGGGCCGCGTGGACGCCGTGGCCATGGACATCTTCCGTTTCCGCCGAGCCACGACGGCCATGGGTATTCCGCAGGACACCTTCGAGACCGTCTGGGTCCTGAGCGAAGACTTCCTGTACTACGCCTTCAGCCGGGATACCGCCGACCCCCTCATCGCCCGCTTCCAGCGGGCCCTGGACGCGGTCACCCGGCGGCCGCTCTACCGGAACCTACTCAATTTCTATATAAATTAACATTGGGCACGCTCCATCCCCCGGGGGCTGGAATTCCTCTTCCGTCTTGCCTTTCCCCCTGTTCATGCGTACTTTTTTCGAAATGCACCGCTTTCCATTGCCCGCGTTCCTGCTCGCCGTCATCCTCTTCGCAGCCATCCCCGCCCAAGGCAACAGCGGCGCCGATCCCGCCGAAAATCTGACTTACGTAACCGAAGAATACTGGCCCATGAACTACACCCGGGCCGGACGGCTCACGGGGTTGTCCGTGGACCTGCTCAAGCTCGCCTGGCAGGAGATGGGCGTGCCGGAACAGCCCATTCACCTGTTGCCCTGGCCCCGGGCGTACGACATGAGCCGCGTCGATTCCCGGACCGTGCTCTTCGCCATGTACCGGACCAAGGGCCGGGAAGCGGACTTCAAGTGGGTCGGTCCCATCGTCCGGGGCAAGACCGAAGTATTCACCCTGCGCTCCAGGAAACTGAGCGCGCGCTCGCTCCGGGATCTCGGCGGATGGCGGCTGACCGCAGTGCGCGACGTGGCCTCGGCCAACATCCTGCGGGATGCGGGACTGCCCTATACCGGCTCCAGCTCGCCGAACACGGCCATCCGCATGCTCGAACGCGACCGGGTGGACGCCGTGGCCATGGACGCCCTCCAATTCCACCACTTCTCCGCCCAACTAGGACTCCCTCCCGGCGAGTTCAAGCCGATCATGACCCTGTGCGCCGAGCCCCTGTACTATGCCTTTGCCAAAAACACCCCGGAAGCCCTGATCAAACGCTTCCAGCGGGCTTTGGACGCCGTCACCCGACGCCCCGTCTACCGGAGGCTGCTCAAGTGGTACCTGGATTGACGCGGCCCAATTCACCACATCGGTTTCTCCTGCCATAGATGGCCTCTTGTCCGCCCGCAGCATCTTCCGCAAAGAGATCGCCGCGGGGACACCATGCCCCGAACGGGGCGTTCACGTGCGCGCTCCGTGTGCATCGCCCGCAAGGACCGCCACAGCCGCAGACACTCCCCGCCGATATTAAGGAGTTGCCGACGGGCTCCCCGCGCGGGGACATCTCGGACGGATACCCGGCCCGCCTACCGGCGGCGGTTCGACGCCTATCGGGACCAGCGCGGATTTACACCCGCTCCCCAGCCTGCTACAACGGGCCCATCCAACGCCTGAAACGAGGTATTTCATATGTTCACCGGATTGATACTCGGCATGGGCCGCATCGAGGCCGCCGAGGCCAGGGGGGCCGAGACGCGCTTCCGCATCCGCCCTCTATTCGACCTGCCCGACATCCAATTGGGCGAATCCATCGCCGTGAACGGCGCGTGCCTGACCGTGGAGACCTTTGCCGACGGCTGGTTCACCTGTTACGCCAGCCGCGAAACCCTGTCCGTCACCAGCCTGGGGTTCCTTCGCCCGGGCAGCACGGTCAACCTGGAGCGGGCCATGGCCATGGGCGACCGCTTCGGCGGGCACATCGTGGCGGGCCATGTGGACTGCCTGGCCGAAGTGGCCGAAGTGCGCCCGGAGGGCGAATCCAGGATATACCGCCTGTCCTTCGACGCGGCACATGGCCGTTACGTCATCCCCAAGGGATCGGTGACCCTGGACGGCATCAGCCTGACCGTCAACGACTGCGCCCCCACCTGGCTGGAGGTGAACATCATCCCCGAGACCCAGAAGGTCACGACCATCTCCGGCTGGACGCCCGGCACCAAGGTCAACATGGAGACCGACGTCATCGGCAAGTATGTGGAGCGGATGGTCCAGCCGTGGACCGGCGGGGGTGAGGCCCCGCAATCCGGCGGCGGGATCACCATGGAGTTTTTGCGGAAGAACGGCTTCTAGCCGGGGGATCCTTCCGTATGTCCCGCGCTTGGCGGCGGGAAAGGAAAGCACGTCTTCGGGTGTGCTTTTTGTTTGGCCGGATTGCGGCGGCGCGGTTGCGGCGGCAAAACGCGGGATGATTGTGGTTTTGCTCGTGTGTTTGGTGAGAACCGCGTCCGACGTTGAGAGCCGCTGGGCGGGCTGAAGCCCGCCCAATGCTCCAGGCCCTCCCGGCGGGGTCCTTTTTTTGCTGGCCCAAAAAAAGGACGAAAAAAAGGGCCCTGGAGTGGGCGCGGCCGCCCGGGGGATCGAGCGCAAGAATCCGATCCGCTTGGGGCGGCTCCCTCTGCCTAAAGATAAAGCGAGGTTCACGGGTCGAGACGCTTCCTTCTACTGCGGTCCGACTCCCGCCGGAACAGGAGCCGCCGCCCCTTCGCGGTCGGCTTCTAACGCCCGATCCAGGGCTCGTTCGGCGTGGTGAAGAGGGATGAGGGGACGCGGGGGGAAATTGCCATGACCGGGAGACCGAGGAGAGCCGCTGTCGGGTGCGGGGCACCCGAGGCGCCCCAGGAGGGGGGCCGGGGTGTGTTGCGGGTGGAGCTTTTGTTGGGCGGGACGCGGTTATTTTTTGTAAGACGAGTACGCAGCATCATTTTTAATGGCGACTTTTCGTCCTCCCACCATTTCGGCACCGCGAACGCGCAGACAAAATTTCGTCCCCACACCTCCCCAAAACCGGGCTGACCGCGCCCGCCCAATCCCCTTACGCAGGACAACAATCGGAAGCGAACCCTAGAGCCCGTGTCCGGCGAGCTGAAGCGCGGCTTTGATCGAGTCTGCGCAGCAGACATCTATCAAACCAGCGGAAGCCGCCTACGGGCTCTTGGGTCCGCTTCCGCGCGGCAGCACCGTAGCGCAGTTTTTGCTTCCTTTTTTCTGCGCCAGCAAAAAAGGAAGTCGCCGGAAAGGCGAAACAACAATGTAAAGAGAACAACCCAAAGCCCCGACGCGAAAGCGCGGCCCAACCGTCCGCCAACAAACCTAATTTCTCCTGGCCCCGGAGGCGCGGACAAGTTTCCGCGCCCCACCTCTTCAAAACAGGGTTAACTGCACCCGCCCAACCCCCTTACGCAGACCATCAATCGGAAGCGACCCCTAGAGCCCGTGTTCGGCGAGCTGAAGCGCGGCTTTGATCGAGTCTGCGCAGCAGACATCTATCAAACCAGCGAAAGCCGCCTACGGGCTCTTGGGTCCGCTTCCGCGCGGCAGCACCAATAGCGCAGTTTTTGCTTCCTTTTTTCTGCGCCAGCAAAAAAGGAAGTCGCCGAAAAGGCGAAACAACAAAGTAAAGAGAACAATCCAAACCCCCGACGCGAAAGCGCGGCCACTCTCCCCGCACCGCCAAAGGGCAACCCGCTATTTTCTCACCGCAAACGCGCGGACAAAACCTCCGCGCCCCTCCTCTTCAAAACAAGATTAACTACACCCGCCCAATCCCCTTACGCAGAACAACAATCGGAAGCGAACCCTAGAGCCCGTGTCCGGCGAGCTGAAGCGCAGCTTTGATCGAGTCTGCGCAGCAGACATCTATCAAACCAGCGGAAGCCGCCTACGGGCTCTTGGGGCCGCTTCCGCGCGGCAGCACCGCAGCGCAGTTTTTGCTTCCTTTTTTCTGCGCCAGCAAAAAAGGAAGTCGCCGTAAAGGCGAAACAACAAAGTAAGGAGGACAACCCAACCCCCCGACGCAAAAGCGCGGCCCAACCGCCCGCCAACAAACCTAATTTCTCCTGGCCCCGGAGGCGCGGACAAAACAAAAAAGGCCGGAAGGACAAACCTCCCGGCCTTTTTATTCCGTAGGATAAAAACCTAACCAACCACGATGTTGACCAGCTTGTTGGGGATGACAATAACCTTGCGGATCGTCTTGCCCTCCATGAACTTCTGCACGTTCTCCAAATCCGTGGCAAGCTTTTCGACCTCGGCCTGCGGGGCGTTGTTCGGGGCTTGGAATTTACCGCGCACCTTGCCGTTGACCTGGACAACCATGGTCACCTCATCGAGGATCAGGGCCTTTTCGTCATAGGCGGGCCAGGGCTGGGCGGTCATGTGAACCGTGTGGCCGAGCGCGGCCCACAACTCCTCGCAGATGTGCGGAGCAACCGGGGAAAGCAGGGTCACGGCCGTTGCTATGGCCGAGGACAAAGCCGCGGGTTCGGAGGACTTGAGTTCGTCCTTGACCTGATAGAGCTCGTTGACCAACTCCATGATGGCCGCGATGACCGTGTTGAACTGGAACTCGTTCTCGATGTCGCGGGTGGCCCGACGGATGGTGTCGTGCTCCTTGAAGCGCAACCCCTTGGCCGCTTCGGAAACGGGCTTGTCGCAAGAGCCGGGGGTCATGGGCGTGAGCACGTCCTCAAGCTCCTCCACCAGCCGCCACAGGCGGGACAGGAAGCGATACGCGCCGTCGATGCCCTGGTCGGACCACTCCAGCTCCTTGACCGGCGGGGAAGCGAACAGGATGAACAGGCGGGTGGCGTCCGCCCCGTACTGGTTGATCATGGCGCCCGGATCGACCACATTGCCCTTGGACTTGGACATCTTGCCGCCGTCCTTGAGAACCATGCCCTGGGTCAGCAGATTGGCGAACGGCTCGCTATTTTTGACGTAGCCGCAGTCGCGCAGGGCCTTGGTGAAGAATCGGGAATAGAGCAGGTGCAGGATGGCGTGTTCGATGCCGCCGATGTACTGGTCCACGTTCATCCAGTAGTCCAGATGCTCCGCGCCCAGCGGCTCGCTCTCGTTGCGCGGGTCGCAATAGCGCATGTAGTACCAGGAAGACTCGAAAAAGGTGTCGAAGGTATCGGTTTCGCGCCGGGCGGGTTTGCCGCACTTCGGGCAGGTGCAATTGACGAACTCGTCCATGGTCGGCAGGGGCGATTTGCCGTCCTTGCGCACCTGGGCGTTCTCGGGAAGCAGGACCGGCAGATCCTTTTCCGGCACCGGGACCACGCCGCAGTCATCGCAGTAAATGATCGGAATGGGCGCGCCCCAGAACCTCTGACGGGAGACGTTCCAGTCGCGCAGACGGTAGTTGACGGCCATCTTCCCCTTACCCGAGGCGTCCAGATGTTCGACCACGGCCTTCTTGGCGTCTTCGTTGGGCATGCCGTCGAATTCGCCCGAATGGATCAGGAAACCGGGGGCGGAATACGCTTCGGTCAGATCGGCCGCGTCCAGCTGTTCGCCCTTCGCGTGCAACTCGGGGGGATTGATGACCACCTGCTTGTGCAGACCGTACTTGGTGGCGAACTCAAAATCGCGCTGGTCGTGGGCGGGCACGGCCATGACCGCGCCGGTCCCGTAGCCCATGAGCACGAAGTTGGCGACGAAAATGGGGATATCCTTGCCGGTCACCGGGTTGACGCAGTACTTGCCGGTGAAGATGCCTTCCTTCTCCAGATCCTCGGCCCCGCGCTTGATGCGGTCCATGTTCCGGATGTTGGTCACGAAGGATTCGATCTCGGCCTTGTTCGGGGCATCCTTGATGAGCCGCTCCACAAGCGGATGCTCTGCGGCCACGGACATGAAGGTCGCGCCGAACAGGGTGTCGGGCCGAGTGGTGAAGACGTCGATGGTCTCATCCATGCCCTTGACTTGGAAGGTCAACTCCGCGCCGTAGGACTTGCCGATCCAGTTGCGCTGCATGGTCAGCACGCGCTCGGGCCAGCCGCCCTCCAGCTTCTCCAGGTCTTGAAGCAGCTCGTCGGCGTAGTCGGTGATGCGCAGGAACCACTGCTCCATGTCCTTCTGCTCCACCTCGGAATCGCAGCGCCAGCACAGGCCGTCCTCGACCTGTTCGTTGGCCAGCACGGTGTTGCAGGTCGGGCACCAGTTCTGCGGGGAATCCTTGCGGTAGGCCAGTCCCTTTTCCAGGAACTTAAGGAAGAAAAGCTGCTCCCACTTGTAGTATTCCGGGCGGCAGGTGGCGATTTCGCGCCGCCAGTCATAGGAATAGCCCAGCCGCTGCAACTGCTCGCGCATCTCCGAAATGTTCTGATAGGTCCAGGTGGCGGGATGGGTCTCGTGCTTGATGGCCGCGTTCTCGGCGGGCAGTCCGAAGGCGTCCCAGCCCATGGGATGCAGGACGTTGAACCCCTGCATGGTCTTGAACCGCGCGACCACGTCGCCGATGGAGTAGTTGCGCACGTGGCCCATATGGATCTTGCCGGACGGATAGGGGAACATCTCCAGCACGTAGTACTTGGGCTTGGACGGATCCGTCTCCACCTGGAAGCAGCCGGACTCCTTCCAGATGGCCTGCCATTTCTTCTCGATGTCCTCGGGGGAGTATTTGCCTAATGCCATGTCGATGTTTCCTACTTGATCGTTTCGTCCCCGACGGCGGGCCGGAAGGCGCGGCGGAGCCGTGCCATGGGGGCGGTCAATTTCGCTTCAGGGTCTTGGCCACGCCGTCCAGTATGCCGTTGACGAAGGAACGGGACTTCTCGTCGCCGAAGGTCTTGGACAGCTCGATGGCTTCGTTGATGGCCGCCTTGACCGGGATGTCGGTGAACAGCATCTCGTACAGGGACAGGCGCAGGATGGACAGCTCCACCATGGCGATGCGCTCGATCTTCCAATGCTGGGAGTGTTCCTCGATGGTCCCGTCGATGTCGCGCAGATTCACGCTGACGCCCCGGATCAGGTCGCGGGCGAAAGCGCGCGCGGTCTCGGACTCCTGTTCAACGACCATGGGGTTGATGTCGAACAGGGTATCCATGTCCAGGGGATTTTCCTTGTCGAGGAAATGGGTGGAGTAAAGCACCTGGAAGGCCAGGGTGCGCCCCACCCTGCGAATTCCGGGTCTGTTGCCCTTTGATTTCGAAGCCATGGACTAGAGCTGCTCCATCACGCGGATGGTTTCAAGCATGGCGGACGCGGCTTCCACGCCCTTGTTGCCGGCCTTGGCTCCGGCCCGGTCGATGGCCTGGTCCAGGGAATCGCAGGTCAACAGACCGAAGCCCATGGGCAGGCCGGACTCCATGGAGGCATGGGCGATGCCCTTGGCGCATTCGCTGCACACATAGTCGAAATGGGGGGTGCCGCCGCGAATGACCGCGCCGAGCACGACGATGCCGTCGTACTTGTCGGAACGGGCCACTTTCTGCGCGGCCAGCGGCAACTCGAAGGCGCCGGGCAGGCGGATCAGGGTCAAGTCGTCCTCGGACGCGCCGTGGCGGACCAGGTAGTCCACGGCCCCGGAAATGAGGCGGTCAACGATGAAGTCGTTGAACCGGGCGGCCACGATGGCGATCTTGAGTCCCTTGGCGTCCAGCAGCCCTTCGATGGTCTTCACGGACATGATGTATTCTCCCTACTGTATGAAATATATAGCGGTGTAATATGTTATCGCTTCCCCAAAAGTCAACTTGGGGCCCTACTTCTCGTCCACCTTCAGCAGGTGGTGCATCTTGTCGCGCTTGGTCCTGAGGTAGCGCTCGTTGAGCTCGCACGCGCCGACTTCGATGGGCACGCGCTCGACCACTTGCAGGCCGTAGCCCTCCAGGCCGATCATCTTCTTGGGGTTGTTGGTCATCAAGCGCATCTTGGAAACGCCGAGCGCCACCAGGATCTGCGCGCCGGTGCCGTACTCGCGCATGTCCGGCGGGAAGCCGAGCTTGACGTTGGCCTCCACGGTGTCCAGCCCCTGATCCTGCAGGTGGTAGGCCCGGATCTTGTTGCCCAGGCCGATGCCGCGCCCTTCCTGGCGCATATATACCAGCACGCCCTTGCCCTCGTTGCGGATCATGCACATGGCGTCCTGAAGCTGGGGGCCGCAGTCGCAGCGCAGGGAGCCGAACACGTCGCCGGTCAGGCACTCGGAGTGGACCCTGACCAGGGTAGGGTCATCGGGATGGATGTCGCCCATGTACAGGGCGATGTGGGTCTTGCCGTCGGCTTCGGAGTAAAACGCCGCGGACTCGAAATTGCCCCAGCGGGTGGGCAGGTGCGCTTCGCCCACCTTGGTTACGGACTTGCCGTCGAACTTCATGCGGTAGGCGATGAGGTCGGCCACGGAGCAGATCTTCAGCCCGTGCTTCTTTGCGTACTTCTCCAGGTCGGGCATGCGGGCCATTGTCCCGTCATCGTTCATGATCTCGCAGATCACCGCAGCGGGCTTGAAGCCGGCCAGCCGGGCGATGTCGCTGCCGCCCTCGGTCTGGCCCGCACGGACCAGCACGCCGCCGTCCTTGGCCCGCAGGGGGAAGACGTGGCCCGGGGTGACGATGGCTTCGGGACCGACCCCGTCGGCCACGGCGGCCAGCACGGTGGTGGCCCGATCCTTGGCCGAAATACCGGTGGTAACGCCCTCGCGCGCCTCGATGGACACCGTGAAGTTGGTGCCGAAGCCGGACTCGTTTTTCTTGGTCATCAGCTCCAGACCCAGGGCGTCGGCCATATCGTTGGACATGGGTAGGCAGATGAGCCCACGCCCGTAAGTGGCCATGAAATTAATGGCTTCGGGCGTAACCGCCTCGGCGGCGCAGACCAGATCGCCCTCGTTTTCGCGGTCCTCGTCATCCACCATGATGACCATTCGGCCCTGGCGGATATCCTCAATGGCTTCTTCGATCTTGCAAAGGGACATGCTGTTACCTCGATGATGATTTACCCTGACGGGCGCGGAAAAACGCGCGCCCCTCGCCATCCGGCGGGGAACCAATGTACTTAACGTAAATGACTCCGAGGGGAAAGGGGAAAATTCAGCGCATAAAGCGTACGCATATCAGATAGTTATGAATACGCCTTGCAGGCCGCCCTTCGAAGACCGCCGTTCCCAGCGGGCGGCGGCGCGCCCCGTCACACCAGGGTCAACTGGCGTTCGCGTCCGGCCACGCGCACGAGTACCTGATTGCGGCCGTTCCGCTTGGCCTCGTGCATGGCCTGGTCCGCGGCCAGGACCAGGGCGTCCCGCACGGTCCCCCGGCCCGGACGCACCGAGGCCAGGTCGGCCACGCCGCAGGATATGGTCACCTTGATCTCCGGCCCCTCCAGGCTGATATCGTTGACCTCCACGACCATGCGTAGCTTTTCGGCGGCCTGGGCGGCCTGGGCCGCGTCCGCTTCGGGCAGGATGATCATGAACTCCTCGCCGCCGTAACGCGCGGCCACATCCGAGGTGCGGATGTTGGCGGCCAGCAGCCGGGCCACCTCGGCCAGGGCCAGGTCGCCCAGCGGGTGGCCGAAGGTGTCGTTGACCCGCTTGAAGTGATCCAGATCGACCATGATCAGGGAAAGGTTGTTGCCGTACCGCTCGGCGCGGTCGATCTCTGCGTCCAGCCGGTCGAAGAACCGGCGGCGGTTGAGCAGACCGGTCAGGTCGTCGTGAGAGGTCAGGACGGCGATCTCGTCGTAAACCCCATCGAGCAGGCGCAGGGACCTCGAAGCGCAAAACAGGGTGATGCCGAGGACCAGGATTGCGGCGGCGGGCGGAGCGGCCAGAGTCCAGGCGCGGGTCCGGAACAGGAAAACCGGGAGCAGGACGAGGACGACGGCGGCCGAGGACAGGCCGCATTGGAGCAGGAGAATCCGCCACGCCCGGTTGCGCAGGCGGGCCTTGCTGGTCTGGGGCATGCAGGGCTTCCTTTGTTCGCGAATATAGGTTGGCCGCATTGTACGCGGATCGCGAAAAAAGGAAAGAGGCGTGCGCCGCCCGGTCGGACCCGGGCGACGAACGGCCTTGGCCGCGATGCGAAAGGCGGCCCGGATCAGGCCAGGGCCAGGCTCGGCATCCGCCGGACGGCGGGCCGGACCGGCGACGCGCCGCGCTCGACGGCAAGTCCATCCAGAAGGGCCGCTTGGCGCGAGGACAAGGCCGCGCGGTCCAGGCTGCGCCCGGCGTCAAAGATGCCGACCACCTCCTCGATGACGGTCACGCTGCGCGCCCGGCGGTGCCATTCGGCCATGTTCCGGTGGCAGGAATCCGGGGCGGTCCGGTATTGCCAGCCGCCGCAACGGTCCACGACCAGGCTGCGCGACAGGCACAGGCAAAGCAGGTCCAGATTGCCCGGCCGGACCAGGGGGCCGTCGTCGCAGACCGGCAGCCAGGGCTGCCCGAGGGTAAGCTGGGCGTCGATACGGCCGATGACCATCTCGGCGTCCAAGTGACGGAGGTAGCGGCTCAGGCTGCACGGCTTGAGCACATTGTCGTCGTCCAAAAAAACGATTTTATCGCCGCCCGAGAGCTTGAGCAGGGTATCGCGCACCCCCCGTCCCCGGTTGTGGTCATTGGGCAGGCTGAAGGTCCGCACCGGGTAGGCGCAGTCCGGGGCCGCCCCCCGGGTGCCGTCGAAGCCGACGAGTATTTCCAGTTGATTGCTTTCCAGCCCGGCGAACCGGGCCGCCCTTTCCACGGATGCCACCGCGTTTTGCAGGGCGTTCGGCCGGTTTCCGGCCGTGGGCGTGATGATTGAAAACAGCATATCGCCGTCCATGGCCATAGCGTGGTCTCCCTCCCGCATCCATGCGGGGTTGACGGGGCCTACATGCCCCTTGTGATCAAATGCCGAAGGCCGGGGTGACCCGACGCTTCCCTTTATATATCGGTGGCCGGACCGTTTTGTTTAGGGCCGGCGGGTCAATTAATTTGCCGCGCCGCCTCATCGCGGCCCACGGATCAATTTTTATTTCAGCGTGATACGCAAGCGCCGCGCCCGACCGTGGCGAAACTCGCCGTCCGACGGCTGGACCTTTGCCCCGAATCCCTTTATCGTTCGACATCACTGAACCCTTGGAGAACTTGATGCCCCTGCTGCGATACACGTCGATCCTCCTGCTCCTCGCCCTGGCCGGTTGCGGCTATTCCTTCGGCGAAGGCGGCAATTCCGTGCTCAAACCCCAGTTCCGCACCCTGGCCGTGGGCGAAATCGAGAACCCGACCACCCTGTCCTGGCTCGAACCGCGCCTGCGCAAATTGCTGCGCGACGAACTGCACAACCGGGGGACCATCACCTGGGTGGACGACACGGCCAAGGCCGACGCACTGATCACCATCATCATCGACCGCTACTATCGCCCCACCGCCGTGGCGGACAAGGATGACCGTACCCGGCTCTCCACGGCCATCTTCCGATTCGACGCGGTCATCCGCTCCACCACGGACGAATCCGAGCTCTGGAGATCGGGCGAAATTGAAGAAAGCTGGCCCTTCGACTACGGCAATGGCGAAAAAGCGGACATGGAGGTCACCCGGCGCGGCATCCAGCGGCTGGCTGACCGCATGACCCAGGATTACTAGCCCCGGACGAATCATGGCGAACCGGCCCCGATATCTCTTTCTCGTCTGCCCCGACCCTCAACTGATCAAGGGCGAGGTGGACCAGCGCCTCAAGCAGTCCGGCCAGGACGGCTGGGAAACCAAGCCGTTCTGGGGCGATGACGACGATCCCCTGCCCCCGGGCTTCTGGACCGACCTGACCATCAAGTCGCTCTTTCCCCAGCCCAAGGCCCTGGTGGTCCGCCGCGCCCACGCCCTCAAGGCGGACCAGTGGGACAAGCTCGACGCCTCGGTTCGGGGCCTGAGCGCGGACATCTACCCGATCTTCTGCCTCGAAGGGGAATGGAAGGGCAAAAAGGCCCCGATACCGCCCGCCCTGTCCCGCCGCCAGCTCTACAAGAAGGCGCGTGAAGAAGGCTGGGTCTGGGAATCCGCCGGGCTCGACCAGCGTTCCCTGACCGACTTCGTCAAGGCCTGGGCCGCCAAGGCCGGACTGACCTTCGAACCGGGCGCGGGACAGGCCCTGACCCAGGCCCTGCCCACGGACGCCGTGGCCGCCCGCCTGGAGCTGGACAAGATGGAGCTGGCCGCCGGAGACGACAAGGTCGTCCGCAAGGAGCACGTCGCTCTGGTGGCTCCCACCGGCGAGATGCCCTTCTTCGACCTCATGGACGCCCTGGGGCGGCCCGGGGCCGAGGCCTCGGTCTGGAAACGGGTCATCGACGACCACGCCAAGTCCGCCAAGGACCAGATGCTCTTCAACCTCATCGGCTTCCTGGCCGGACAGGCCCGCATGTACTGGCTCCTGGCGCACGGCGGCAAGGCCGCGGGCAGCCCGTATATGCTCAAGAAGAAAGCCCCGGTGGCCCAACGCCTGGGCGCGCGCGGCATCGCCCGCATGATCGACCTGGCCATGGAGGCCGAGCTTTCCCTGAAGACCGGCGAACGCAAGTACGAGGAGGCCCTGGACATGCTCATGGCCGGGTTGATCGACCTCTTCCGGCCCAAACCCCAGACGCGCCGGTACTGATATGTCCGACACCCCCAGGGAAACGCCCCACTATATCGGCCACCGGCAACGCCTCAAGGACCGCCTCGCGGACAATCCGCGCGGCCTGGCCGACTATGAAATTCTCGAACTGCTCCTGGCTCTGACCCTGCCCCGCCGCGACACCAAGCCCATGGCCAAGGCGCTCATCGAGCGCTTCGGCTCCCTCAAGGAGTCGATCCTGGCCGAGCCCGACCAACTCGACGGGATCAAGGGACTTGGCCCGGCCGTCCAGGCCCAATGGATGCTGCTCCAGGAACTCCACGCCCGCTTGGGCGAGGCGAATGCCCGGCGCGGCCAGACCGTCAGCGACCCCGACACCCTGGCCCGGGCGGCCATGGCCCGGCTCGGGCACAAGGACATCGAAGAATTCTGGGCGGTCTTCCTGGACACCAAGAACCGGGTCATCAGTTGGGAGCGGATGAGCAAGGGCACCACCAACGCCACCGCCATTTTCCCGCGCGAGATCGCGGCGGCCGCCCTGCGGCTGTCGGCCACCAACATCATCCTCGTCCACAACCACCCGGGGGGCGGCAGCGACCCGTCCGCCGAGGACATCCTGCTCACCGCCAAGGTGGCCGAGGCCTGCGCCAGCCTCGACATCGCCGTGCGCGACCACATCATCGTCACCGATCACGACTACTACAGCTTCAACGAATTCGGGAGGCTCTAGATGCGGGAGCTGACGGCCGTGATCCAGGGAAAGGTCCAGGGCGTCTGGTTCCGAGGCTGGACCCGCGAGGTCGCCCGCGCCCTCGGCGTCACCGGTTGGGTGCGAAACCTGCCCGACGGAGCCGTCGAAGTCCTGGCCCACGGCAGCGACGAACAGCTCGACCGGTTTGAGAAAAGCCTCCGGCAAGGCCCCCCGCTGGCCCGCGTCACCGCCGTAAAGGTCCAACGCGCCATGGCCGACGCCCCGCTTTCGGATTTCAGCGTGCGCCGCTGACGCGGCGACGCCGACTCGGACCACCGCTCCCTCTCCCCGTTCCCGCTCCAGGCCGCAGCCCGGCCGTTGGCCTTCCAGTCCGGCAAGGACCAGCGGGATGAATTTACCATAATAATGGACTTGCCAACTCGGTTTGACGACATATGTAGGGTAACACCATCTGTTTGCACATGAATCAGAGGATATCCATTTGAGCCAAAAAAAGAAGAAATCCCCCATCCGTCCCTCGCACATCAAACGCAAAAAGGCGGACGTGGACATTGATAAGACCCCGAAATCCGACGCGCCCGGCAAGGACGAGGAAGACATCCCCGAAATCATCGAGGCGTTGACCACCGGCCCCGGGGCCACGTTGTTCGGAGACGGCGACGACTTGACCGGACACAATCCCGCGGACATTCCGCAGGTCCTGCCGGTGCTGGCCGTACGCGACATCGTGGTCTTCAACTACATGATCCTGCCGCTCTTCGTGGGCCGCGAAAAATCGGTCCGGGCCGTGGACGCGGCCCTGGCCGGGGACCGCTACATCCTTATCCTGACCCAGAAGGACGAGGACGTGGAGGATCCGACCCCCGACGACCTGTACATGACCGGCACGGTGGGCATGATCATGCGCATGCTGAAGATGCCCGACGGACGCCTCAAGGTCCTGGTCCAGGGACTGGCCCGCGCCAAGGTCAAACGGTTCTCGTCCAACGACCCGTACCACATCGCCGAGCTGAGCCCGATCATCGAGCCCGAGGCGGGCACACTCTCCTCCGAGCAGGAGGCGCTGGTGCGCTCCTCGCGCGAACAGTCCGAGCGCATCCTGACCCTGCGCGGCATTTCCAGCGCGGACATCATGTCCGTGCTGAACAGCGTGTCCGATCCGGGCAGGCTGGCCGACCTGATCGCCTCCAACCTGCGTATGAAGGTGGAGGCGGCCCAGAAAATCCTGGAGTGCGTGGAGCCTTTCCGGCGGCTGGAGCTGGTCAATGAGCAATTGCTCAAGGAGGTCGAGGTGGCCTCCATGCAGAACAAGATCCAGACCATGGCCAAGGAAGGCATGGACAAAGCCCAGCGCGACTTCTACCTGCGCGAGCAGATCAAGGCCATCAAGCGCGAACTCGGCGACGACGCCGACGAGTCCGAGGAAATGGAGGAGCTGCGCAAGGGACTGGCCGCGTCCGGCATGCCCAAGGAGGTCATGAAAGAGGCCTTCAAGCAGCTCAAGCGGCTGGAAACCATGCACGCCGAGTCCTCGGAGGCCACGGTCATCCGCACCTATCTCGACTGGATGATCGACCTGCCGTGGAAGAAGCTCTCCCGCGACCGGCTGGACATCAAGAAAGCCGAGGAAATTCTCAATACCGACCACTACGACCTGGAAAAGGTCAAGGAGCGCATCCTCGAATACCTGAGCGTGCGCAAGCTCAACCCCAAAATGAAGGGCCCGATCCTCTGCTTCGTGGGGCCTCCGGGCGTGGGCAAGACCTCGCTCGGGCGGTCCATAGCCCGCTCGCTGGGGCGCAAGTTCCACCGCATGTCGCTCGGCGGCATGCGCGACGAGGCCGAGATACGCGGCCACCGGCGGACCTACATCGGGGCCATGCCGGGCCGCATCATCCAGGCCATCAAGCAGTGCGGTACGCGCAACCCGGTGATCATGCTCGACGAGATCGACAAGCTCGGCTCGGATTTCCGGGGCGATCCTTCCTCGGCCCTGCTCGAAGTGCTCGACCCCGAACAGAACTTCTCGTTCACGGACCATTACCTGAACGTGCCCTTCGACCTGTCCAAGGTCATGTTCGTGTGCACGGCCAACATGCTCGACTCCATCCCCGGCCCGCTCATGGACCGCATGGAGGTCATCCGCATCCCCGGCTACACCGAGCAGGAAAAGACCGTCATCACCCGGCGCTACATCATCCCGCGCCAGATCGGGGAGAACGGCCTGAATGAAGGCGAGCTGGTCATTTCCGACAAGCTGGCTGCCAAGGTCATCCGCGAGTACACCCGCGAGGCGGGCCTGCGCAACGTGGAGCGCGAGATCGGCACCCTGTGCCGCAAGATGGCCCGCAAGAAGGCCGAGGGCGAAAAGGGGCCGTTCAAGATCACGGTGAACAACCTGTACAAGCTCCTCGGGCCGCCGCGCTTCCTGGACGACGAGAAGGAGCCGACCCTGCCCCCGGGCGTGGCGGTCGGCCTTGCCTGGACCCCGGTGGGCGGCGAAATCCTGCATATCGAGGTGACGACCATGCCGGGTAAGGGCAAGCTGATCCTGACCGGCAAGCTCGGCGATGTCATGAAGGAGTCGGCCCAGGCCGCCCTCTCCATCGCGCGCGCCCGGGCGGACCACTACGGCATCGACCCGAACTTCGCCGACAAGCTGGACATCCACGTGCACGTTCCGGCAGGGGCCACCCCCAAGGACGGTCCGTCGGCGGGCGTCACGCTGGTCACCGCGCTCATCTCCGCCCTGACCGACACCCCGATCTCGCCGGACCTGGCCATGACCGGCGAGATATCCCTGCGCGGCCGCGTCCTGCCCGTGGGAGGTATCAAGGAAAAAATCCTGGCCGCCGTGTCGCGCGGCATGAAGAAGGTGCTCATCCCGGCCCAGAACAAAAAGGACCTGGCCGAAATCCCGGACGAACTGCGCAAACGCATCACCATCAAGACCATCGAAAAGGTGGACGAGGTCTGGCCCCTGGCCAGGGCCAAGTAGCCCCCCTCTCTCCGCAACGAAAAGGGCCCGGACCGTTATGGTCCGGGCCCTGTTTTTTCCGGGCGTCGGGACGGCTGCCGCTTAGCGGGGCGTCACGTCCTTGATGGCGTTGCCCGAGGGGATGGACACGGGAATGGAGGCGTAGTCCGAGCGGGTGAAGTCAAGTTTCTTGAGGTCGATGGCCCGCAGGGTCTGATCTTTGTAGTCGGCGAAATAAACCACACGGTTGGTCAGGTCTTCGATGGCGGTCCACTGCGTATAGTCGGCGGCTTCGCCCCGGGGCGTTTTCTCCCGGCTGACGCCCGGCATGACATCGACCTGTTGCAACAGATGCCGGGCCAGGATCACGGCGTCCTTCCCGGTTTCCGGCTGGTAGGCGAAGCGCTTGAGCACGGCGGTGCGCACGAAGCGGGAAGGCGGCGTGCAGTCGCCCGGCAGGCCGAGCAGGCCGGAACCGTTGCCCGTGCCGGAAATCTTGACACCGTCCAACTCAAGCGAAGGCTGCATCATGGGCGAAAGATTGACGTAGTTGCGCAGGTTGGCCCACTGGTGGGGCAGAGGCGGCTCATTGGTCATGACGCCCAGCGGGTTGTCGTAGACGTTCAACTTGCCGTCGATCCACTCAGCCACCATGCTGTTGCCCTGCGCGTCGTGCACGGCCAGGTGCAGCACCGGGACACTGTCCAGCCCGGGGAGTTCCCGGCCCCAGACGAACATATGGGGCAGGGCTTTCTTGACTTCGGCCACGGTCTGAAAACTGCCCAGGATCCAATCCGGCACCAGGGCGACATCCAGGGCCTTTGCCTCCTGCCCCTTGGGCACGGTCTGATAGCCGACCGAGGGAAGCCAGAGAAGCTTGGCCGACAGGCCCTTTTCATTCATGCCGTCCGTGGATGCTTCTTGGCCCAGGACGGAAAAGCCCACAAAACCATACTGTTGTTTCCACTGAAAGCCCTGTTTCTTGCCCGGCGCTTCCGAGGTCCATTGTTTCCCCCGGGGGTAGACGGTCGCCTTGGCCTCAAGGTCGACGGCGAAATCCATGGAACGCCCGCCCACGACCGTGCCGTCCTTGGCCTGGATGACGAAATCCGTGCAGGCCATGGCGGGCGCGGCCATGAGCGCGAAAAGCAGAAGGAATAAGAGAATTCGGTATAGCATATGTTCTCCTTGGATATGCGGATAGGTGCCGCTCGAGACGTCGAACGGGCGCTTATGAGAACAGATACGCCGTATCAGGGGAGGATGTCGAGCCGAGAAGTCCACAACACCCCGCTTGATGAAAAACCGCCGTGTCGCGGCCGGAAAGCCGAAGGCCCCACCGCGATGCGGGCCGGGAATCATCCCGGCGCCACGCGCCCCCTCTACGGTTCGGATGCGGGCGCGTACAACCGGAACGGTGCGGGCTAGTCGTCGTCGCCGTGGCGCTTGAATTCCACGTGGCCCAAGCCGCCGGAACGGGCGCGGCCAGGCTCCACGGGGCGGCCGACCAGGGTGTCGTCGAGCTTGAGCCTGCCGGACCCTGCGGCCAAAAGCTGGCGGGCGCGGGCGGCCACGGCGGACGGCACGGGCGGCTTGGCGTAGCGGGCCAGCAACCGCTCGTCCCCCTCCAGACCGACCATGAGTTCAAGCAGGTCGTTGGCTGCGGGCAGGGACGGATTGAACTTGTGGGACTGGATCAGGTAATCCAGGGAGCTCGTCCAGTCGCCGTTCTCGTAGTGGGCCCGAGCCAGGTTGTAGAAGAGGTTCTCGTCGTCCGGGACGAACTCCAACGCGCGCAGGAAAAAGGCGATGGCCTCGTCGAACAGGCCGCACTTGCGCAGGGCGATGCCGAAGTCGTTGAACAGGAACTGGTCCTTGCCCTCGAAATCGGTCGAAATCCGGGCCAGGTCGGAGAACAAGGCGGAGGCCCGTGCAGGCTTGCCGCGCTCCAGGTAGACCAGCCCCAGGCCGAACAGGCCGTTGAACACGTGCGCGTCGATGACCGAGGCCGGGCCGTCCTCCGGGATGCCCCGGGCGCGCAGGGCCGGAACGGCCTGTGCCTCAAAGTAGGCCAGCTCGGGTGCGTAGTCCTCCACGAGTTCGTCCAGGGTGATTAATTGGACCTCGCCCACGGGCAGGTGGCGGTCGCTGAGCAGACGGCCGGCGAAATCGTCCACGCCGGTCTGCTCCACGAAACGGAAGACCTGGGTCTCGCGGATACGGCTGCTCGCGCCCATGCCCATTCTCACATGGGTGGCCGTCGAAAACACGCAACGGACCAGGCCGCCCGCCATGTAGGCCCGGCCGGACGGCCGGGGGGACGCCAATCCGCCGTCCCCGTTATCGAGATGCAGGGCAAAAAAATCGTCTTTCATGAATCCTCGGCTGCGGCTTTAACGGAGCAAAAGACCCCGAGTTCACACAATCATCTTCTTAGCCGGGTGCGGGGCGCGGTGTAAAGGCCGGATTTAGCGCTCCGGGGGGTGGACACCGCGCGATGCGGACTTACCTTATGGCCGGCCGGGGGCGACGTTGCCAGTCCGGTCCTTTTCAGCTATGGAAACCCTCTGCCGGGAACGTCCGGCCCATCACAACACCATTTCGGAGCACGCCATGCCCATTTTCGAATACAAGTGCAACGCATGCGGCAACGAATTCGAGGAACTCGTCTTCGACCGCGACGACTGTCCGCCCTGTCCCAAATGCCAATCCACCGACACCGGCAAGCTCATGAGCGCCGTTCGCTCCAAGGTTGGCGGTTTCCGACCCGACACCGGGGGCGACTCCGGCCCGGCCGCGCCCAGCGCGCCCTCATCCGGCTGCGCGGGTTGCTCCGGCGGCAACTGCTCCAGTTGCGGCTAGCGTTCTCCTTTCACAGATCAAGGTTACATACAGCATGAAAAAGCTCACCATCGCCACCCGAGGCTCCGCCCTGGCCCTGTGGCAGGCCAACCACATCAAGGACCGGCTTGAGGCCGAACACCCCGGTCTGTCCGTGGACCTGCTCAAGATCAAGACCAGAGGAGACAAGATTCTGGACGTGCCGCTGGCCAAAGTCGGCGGCAAAGGACTCTTCGTCAAGGAGATCGAGGAGGCGCTGCTCGACGACCGCGCCCAGTTGGCGGTCCATTCCATGAAGGACGTGCCCACCGAACTGCCCGAAGGCCTGGAAGTCGGCATCATCCCCGAACGCGAGGAACCCACCGACTCCCTGCTCTCGGTCAAGTACGACGGCCTCAAGGGGCTGCCCCAAGGCGCGGTGGTCGGCACTTCGAGCCTGCGCCGCCAGTCCCAGCTCTGCGCCCTGCGCCCGGACCTCAAGATCGAAACCCTGCGCGGCAATCTGGACACCCGGCTGAACAAGCTGTTGAACGGCGATTACGACGCCATCGTCCTGGCCACCGCCGGGCTCAAGCGGCTGGGCATGTCCGCGCCCAAGCAGGAAATCCTGGGGCCGCCGGAGTTTCTGCCCGCCGTGGCCCAAGGCGCGCTCGGCATCGAGTTCCGCTCGGCCGATGATGAGGTGCGCGGCCTGCTCGCCTTCCTGGACCACGCTCCCACCCGCTATCAGGTCCTGGCCGAACGGGGCTTCCTGACCGGGCTGGACGGAGGCTGCCAGGTGCCCATCGCGGCCTGGTCCGAGATTGAAGGCGAGACCCTCCAGCTGACCGGCTACGTCGCGGAGGTGGACGGCTCCACGCCCATCCGTCGCACGGTCGAAGGCAACGTTCGCCACGCCTGGGACCTGGGCATGATCCTGGCCGGGCGGGTGCTCGAAGCGGGCGGCAAGGCCATCCTCGACGAGGTCTACGCCCGGGAAACCAAGTAGCCGAAGCGACAACGACGATTCTACCATCGATAAATATTTGCATTTCTTTATATGAAAAAAGTCAACAAGATAAAATTGTTAGGTGAGCGCCAGCCGCGCGGACCGCTCAAAGCCCTAAAGGTTTCCCAATATTCACCGATAAAAGCGGCAAGAAATATGTTCAATGCTCCATGGAAGGAGGTACGAATCATGGAAATTGCCGGTTTGGAAACCCAGGGCCCGAATCTGTCCGAACAGATCAAGTCAATTCGCAAGGTTCGTCTCCAGCGCGAGGTGCTGGAGAATCCCGAGGTGGCCCGCGAACTCGTCAAGGTCGAGTCCACGGGCACATACAACACTCGAGGCGACATCGTTCAAGCCGTCTCCACCGACTTGGGGGATGCGTAGTGCGCACCGACTCATCCAAAGAATAAGGGCCGACCGGAAATTCCGATCGGCCCTTATTTTTTGGATGACGCCCGTCAATAGGCACGAACGGCCCCCTTGACAGTCTTTGCGCTTCACTATATCAATATATATAGATATAGTAAGACAAGAAACGGAAAGCGGTGAGAATCCGCTGCGGACACGCCACTGTAACCGATATTGCCCGGCCGAAGCCACTGCCCACGAGGCGGGAAGGCGAGGCCCGCACGGGCCGGGAGTCAGGAGACGTCTTGTCACGACAGCCGACGCGAGGTCGGCGGAAGGGGCGGCTCCGTGTATGGGCGGTCCCCGAAAAAGTCGATGAAAACCATCCGTCAGCTTCCGCCCCCGACGCGCGGAAGCCCGTTCCCGTCTTGCGGCTTACCCTGATGCCGCCCCGGCATGCCGCCGTCCGCAAGGATCGGCACGCAATCGGGGTCCATGTCCGACAACTCAAGACAAAAAGGAAAAGACCATGACCAAAACATTCGCATCCGCCACGACCCGCGATCTGCCCCCGTTCCGGGCGGACCACGTCGGCAGTTTCCTGCGCCCGGAATCCGTCAGGACCGCCCGTCTGCGCCTGCAGGCCGGGGAAATATCCGAAGACGACCTGCGCGCCGCGGAGGACGCGGCCATCCGGGACCTGGTGGAGAAACAAAAGGCCTGCGGCCTGCGGGCCGTCACGGACGGCGAATTCCGCCGCAGTTGGTGGCATCTGGACTTCTTCGCCGGGCTGGACGGCCTGCGGAAAAAGACGACCAGCACGGGGTTCGCCTTCCACGACGTCCACACCCGGGCGGAGAGCGTGGAGTTGGTGGATGAAATCCGGTTCGGCGCCCACCCCATGCTGGAACATTTCGCCTTCCTGCGGGATTGCGCCGGAACCCACACGGCCAAGATGACCATCCCCTCCCCGGCCATGCTTCACTTCGTGCTGGCCGTCCGGGACGAGCGGTTCGCCCGGCCCGCCTTTTACCCCACGGAGAACGCCTTCACCGAGGGCATCGTCCAGGCGTACCGCGACGCCGTGGCCGCCTTTTACAACGCGGGATGCCGCTACCTGCAATTGGACGATACCAGTTGGGGAGCCCTCTGCTCCGTCGAACAACGGGCGGCCATGCGAGAACGGGGCATAGACCCCGACGGGCTGGCCGAACGATATGTGGACATCCTCAACGCGGCCATAGCCGAACGCCCGGCCGACATGACGGTGACCATGCACATCTGCCGGGGCAACTACCGCTCCACTTGGTTTTCCAGCGGCGGATACGAGCCGGTGGCCCCGCAACTGTTCGCCAACGGGCGCCTGGACGGCTTCTTCCTCGAATACGACACGGACCGCGCCGGGGACTTCGCCCCCCTGCGGCACATCCGCGACCAGCAAGTGGTTCTGGGGCTTGTTTCCTCCAAGACCGGCGAGCTGGAAAAGGCTGAAGACGTGCTCGCGCGCATCGACGAGGCGGCGGCCGTCGTCCCCATCAACCAACTCTGCCTCAGCCCCCAATGCGGCTTTTCCTCCACCGAGGAAGGCAACACGCTGAGCGAGGAACAACAGTGGGCGAAAATCCGTTTTATCACGGAACTTGCCGCAACGGTCTGGAAATAGGTAAAGACCTCGCCCCGCTCCGGCCGTTGGCCGGGGCGGGGATTCCGGGCGGCCGGGGCCTACCGGCTCTCGGACACGCCCGCTGAAGCGAAGGTGGCCATCTGGTTGAAGACGTTGGCGGCGGCGCGGACCAGGAACATGGCACAGGCCGCGCCGGTGCCCTCGCCGAGGCGGAAGCCGAGGTGAAGGTAGGGAGTGACGCCCATGGCGCGAGTGACGGCGGCATAACCGGGCTCGGCCGAGGCGTGACTGAGCAGGCAGTAGTCCTTGACCGCCGGGCGGATCTTCCAGGCCGCCAGGTAGGCGGCGGTGGAGATGAAGCCGTCCACGCAGACGAGCTGGTGATTTTTGGCCCCGCCCAGGACCAGTCCGGCCAAAGCGGCGATTTCGAGCCCGCCCAGGGCGGCGAGAATGTCCACGGGATCGCCGGAAGCGACGGCCGCCTTGTTGGCTTCAAGCCCGCGCCGGATGACGGCGGTCTTGGCCGGGAGATTCGCCGGGTCCAAGCCCGCGCCGGGACCGGTCAGGCTCGCCGGGTCCAAGCCGAGATAGGCCGCGTACAGGGCCGTGGACGGCGTGGTGTTGGAAATGCCCATGTCGCCGGTACCGAGCACCTTGACGCCGTCCGCGTGGGCGCGGTCGGCCAGGGACACGCCGAGAAGCAGGGCTTCAAGGCACTGTTCGCGGGTCATGGCAGGGCCTTGGGCCAGATTGGCCGTGCCGGGCGCGACCTTGGCCTGGATCAGGGCCGGATGGTCGTCAAACGGGCCGCCGCAGCAACCCGCGTCCACCACGAAGAGTTCGGCTCCCACGGTCTTGGCCAGGACGTTGATGCCCGCGCCGTCGGCCAGAAAATTGAGGACCATCTGGCGGGTGACCTCCTGGGGGTAGGGCGACACGCCCTCGGCATTGACCCCATGATCCCCGGCCACGGTATAGACCCGCATGGGATCGGACTGGGGCGGCTGCCCGCCCTGGATGAGGTAGAGCTGCAAGGCCAGCTCCTCAAGTCGGCCAAGGCTGCCCACGGGTTTGGTCAGGTTGTCGATATGGGCCTGGCCCCCGGCTTCGGGGGTGCGGTCCACAGGGGTGATTTCATCGAGTATCCGCTTGAATGCTGCTTCCATGGGGCGTTCCTTGGTGGTTATTTTTCAGTCCGGGAGGCATACACCGGCCAATAGGCGGCTGTAAACCCGCAAGGCCCGTTGCGCCGTCGCCGATTACATGCTATCCATATGAAAAGGTTCGGCAATTTATCTCAACTTTGAGGACATCCATGGCCCGGGAACTCTGCCTTATCCATGCCAACTGCCAGGGCGAACCGCTCCAGGCGCGACTGGACTGCTGTCCGGCGTTCCGCGAACGCTACGAATGCCGCCTGTATACCAACTACGTGCGCGAGCCCATTCCCGAAGCCGACCTGACCCGCTGTTCGCTGTTCCTCTACCAGTACCTCGGCCCCACCTGGGGCGAACTGGCTTCGGAAACGCTGATCGGCAAACTGCCGGATCATGCCCGCGCCCTGTGCGTGCCGAACATGTTCTTCAAGGGCTACTGGCCCACCTGGTCGGGCCGGGCCGGGTTCGACTACCGCTGCGAACTGCTCGACGGCTACATCGACGCAGGGCTGACCGCGGACGAGGCCACCCTGCTCTACCTGCGCGCCAATCTGGTCACCAAACTCGACCTGGCGGCGCTCCGAGAAGGGAGCCTGCGCCGAGAGCGCGAACGCGAGGCCCTCACCCCGGTCAAGTACACGTCGCTCATCGAGGAATTCCACGGACGCGAGCAGCTCTTCAACACGGTCAACCATCCCGGCGCCCGGCTCATGGACCATGCGGCGCGCGGCGTGCTGCGCGAACTCGGTCTGCCCAGGCCGGACGCCGACGCCCTGGCGGCCCTCGGCGACCCGTTCCCGGAATTCGAACAGCCCATCCACCCCTCGGTGGCCACCTTCTTCGGTTGGGACTTCGCCGGACCGGGGCGACGATACAAGGTCTACGGCCGCCGGATGACTTTCGCGGCCTGGACCGCCAACTACGTTTATGCCCGCAGGCACGGCGTCACCGACTTCATCGGCTTTCTGCAAGGGGACATCCCCGCCCAACTTCACGAGATCTGACGGATGCCCCCGCCGGCCTGCGCGGTCAGGACGGCTTGCGGGCCGTGACCAGGGCCATGTCGCCACCGGGCTGAGGCCAGTCCGGGTGAACGGTCACGCCGCAAAGGCCCGCCTCGCGGAGCAGGGCCGCCATCTCCTCCCCGGTCCACGCCTTGGTGGTGGAGCGGTAGCGCAACGGCTCCGTCCGGCCCTCCACGCGCACGAAAAAACGCTGTTGGGCCACGCCCTCCTCCTCGAACCAACGGTTTTCGGTCAGGCAGACGTAGGGGGCGTCCGCGAACAGCCCGCCCCCGGGGGCGCGGACCTCGCTGTCGGCCCCCCGGCCCACGTCGCGCACGGCCGCGAAACGCTGCCGCTCGACGAGCAACAGGCCACCGGGAGCAAGGGCGTCGTGCGCCTTGGCCAGTAAGGCGCGGGCCTGGGCCGGCGGGAACACGTTGAACTCGCCATATAACATCATCACCAGGTTGAAGGGGCCGCCAAAATCCGCCTCGGTCACGTCGGCCAGGCGAAATTCCCCGTTGGCCGGTCCGTTGCGCCGGGCGTGGTCGATGGAGGCCGGGCTGAAGTCCAGCCCCACATACCGGGCGCAGCGCGAAGCCAGGATTTGGGCGTACAGGCCGGGGCCGCAACCGAGGTCGAGCACGGTGGGCTTGGGCACCGGGAAATGGTCCGCTATCCAGGCCGACTGGGTCTCGACGAACGCCCGCTTGCGGCTGGCCAGGTCATGCGCCTGGGACAGGTGTTCCTTGAGGATGCGCGCGCTGAACGCGGGATCGTTCCAGGGAATCTTGTAGCCGTCGCCCCATAGGGACGAGATGTCACACGACCTAGTATTCATGACTCGCTCCGAGTGCGGGGGAATGGGGATCGCCGGACGCGGCGACAGGGCAAAACCGTTTGGCGCGGCCAAGAGCGCACGATCATGGGGGTAGCCCCGAGTGAGCCCGTCGTCAACCCGGCCCGACATTGAACATCAAGTTTTATCGAGAGACGTCCGATAGGAACTGTACGCGACCATCACGGAGGAAGGTCATGTACATAGAAATGGACACCACGCAAATCGAGGGCGGTTCGATCTTCGAGCCGTGGCCCGAAACGGCCGAACAGGAACCGGGACAGGCATGGCCCGGCGACACCATCGAAATATCGGACGAGGCCATCCGGGCCTTCCGCGAGGCGGCCATCGAGCCCATCAAGCACGGCACCTTCACCCTGGACCGGCTGGAGGCGCGCATCAACGTGGTCCGCGCCGAGATCGTCCACATCTGGGATTCCGCACTGCCCGACGACGAAAAGGAACTCCAGATTTCCGCCCGCCAGAATGAGATAGCCCTGCTCCAGGCGGGCCAGTTCACCTTCGCCAAGGCGGGCTTTCCGCTGTCGGTCTGAGCGCCTACGGCTTGCAGACCTTGCACGGCCGGAAACCGGCTTCCAATGCGGCCTGCCGCGAGACGAAGACCACGACGCAATGTTTGCAGTTGTAATACCGGCAACCCGGTCGATGAAAGATGCGCGAATTGCGGTTGCCGTGGTACTCGCCCGCCGCCACGGACGGAAATGCCGCCACGGGCAAAGGCCGTTCGTCGGCCGCGGCTCCGACGGCCAGCGCGAGCAACAGGGCGATGCAGACGAGCACTTTCCTCATGATTTTCCCCTACTCCCGGAAGCGGAAAAAATCCAGACCACGCAAAAAAAGGCCGCCGGAACTCCTTCCGACGGCCTTACCCGCTTCGCCTGCGGGGAATTATTTCAATCGCGGCGGTCCGATGATGATCATTTCGGCGATGGTATGGTCCACTTTCGGCAGTACGCGCAGGTTCTTGCCCACGAACTGCATCTCCAGCATGACCAGGTCCCTGTAGAGGGGGGTGCGGTCCACAAACGGAACCTCCTCCATATCCCCGGTCAATTCCTGGCAGCGGTAGCAGCCGGGAAAGCGGACTTCCTGCCCCGTGTTGCGGGTCAGCAGATTGGGCACGCCGTGCATGCGGCAGATCATCAGCCGATGGTCGTACAGGCCGCAAATGCCCTGCTTCTCGTCGATGTTCAGCGGACACATGATGTGCGGACGCTCACCGCGCGCCAGGGCGAGCTGGGCCCGGTCCACGTAGTCCCGGGCGCGCTCCCTGATCGCTTCGAGGCGGTCGGCCGGAAGGCGGTTCAGCCCCTCCCACATATAGGCCCACTCCACGTAGGTGTGGTGCTGGAAGAAGGACAGGCAGCAGTTGTCGCCACAGCCGTCGCAGGTCATGCCGATGGGTCCGGCCACCTCGTCGTAGCGGACGACCATCTTGTCGTATATGGCGGCCAGCTTGCGGAAGGCGGCCTTGGGAGTCAGTTTGTTCATGCGATCTTGATATGTTGGAGTATCTGGTCCACGCACTCCTCGGGAGCGCATTGGTCCGTGCGGACCGTCAGGTCGGCGGCCTTGCGGTACAACGGCAGCCGTTCATTGTACAGGTCGCGCATGGTCTTGCCCGGGCCGATGGCCAGGCCGCGATTCTCGCCGTCGCCCACGCGCTCGAAAAATGTGGTCTCGTCGATGTCGAGCAGGACGACCGGGCCGAGTTCCTTGAGACGCTGAACGGCCTCGGGGCCATAGATGACCGAGCCGCCCGTGGATATGACCGTGCGCGTCAGGGTCAGCTCCGAAACGAGCCGTTCCTCGATGCGCAAAAAATCCTCCAGGCCGTATGTGTCCATGATCCGCTGAAGGGAAAGCCCGTAATAGGACTCCATGTAGCGGTCCGTGTCGAGCTGGCTCCAGCCGAGCCGCCGGGCCAAAAGCCCGCCCAGGGTGGACTTGCCCGCCCCGGCCATGCCCACCAAGGTGATGCACGGCCGCTTGACCTCCTCGCGCTGGATCGGAGTGAAGGACATCCTACTCGCCCCGTACCAGGCAGACCCGATCCTCGCCGTCGCGCTCGGTCACCAGCACGTTGACGTGTTCATCGCCCAGGGTATCCACCTTTTTGCCCACATAGTCCGCCTGTATAGGAAACTCGCGGTGTCCCCGGTCCACCAAGACCAACAGCTCCACCCGCTTGGGGCGGCCGTAGTCGAGGATGGCCTCCAGCGCGGCCCGGATGGTCCGGCCGGAATAGAGCACATCGTCCACCAGCACCATGGAGGTGCCTTCCACCTCGAAGCCGATCTCCGAACAGTTGATGGTCGGGGCCAACTCCAGATTGGTGGTCCAATCGTCGCGGTACAGGTTGATGTCCAGCTTGCCCAGGGGGATCTTGCGGCCCAGCCGCTCGTCCAGCAGCTTTTTCAGCCGTTCGGCCAGATCCGCGCCCCGGCGCTGGATGCCCAGGATGGCCAGGGACGCGTCGTCGCCCCGGCGCTCGTATATCTCGATGGCCAGCCGTTCCAGGGTCCGGCTCATCTCCTTTTCGGACAATATGGTACCGCAGTCTTTCATCATCTCGGCCTCACAGGGCTTGGCGGTTGAAGGAACGTAGAAAACTAGCCCATCCCCCATGTACGGTCAACTCCGCCGCCGACCATGGACAGTTTCGATTTGACAAAGGATGTTATTGATCTTACCTCTTCATTCCCCGACCCAAATTAGGAGGCATTATAATGATTGAAGTCACCGATGCTGCCCGGAAGCAGCTCGAAGGCTACTTCCAGGAAAAGGAAGCGACCCCCATCCGCGTGTACCTCGCGGCGGGCGGCTGAGCGGGCCCGCGCCTGACTTTGGCTCTGGATGAGCCTAACGACAAGGACGAGGTGTCCGAGGCCGGTGGATTCACCTTCCTCGTGGAAAAGGACCTGCTGGCTCAGACCGGCGATATCAAAATCGACATGACCTACTACGGATTCGTCGTGGAGTCCCAGAACCCGGTCAGCGGCGGCGACAGCTGCTCCTGCTCCTCATCGAGTTCCTGCTCCTCCGCCGGTTCCGGCGGCTGCGGCTGCTAGCCGGCGACAAGCGGCGATCCGCCGCGCCGGGAGAATTGTCGGCGAGTCTTCGAGCCGTACACACCCCTGCGCCCCGGATGGATAACAAAAAGCCCGGACCATCGCGTATGTTCAATACGCTTCGGTCCCGGGCTTTTTTTCGCGTCTTGCGGGGAAGCTTCCCGCCGTTCGGCCCGCCTCCGTCCGGAAGCCGGGTGGTCGTCGCACGGGTCGTCGGAACAAAATTTCGGATTTTTTTGGGCGGGATTTCGGCAGGTTGAGGTGGTTTCCAAAGATCTTGCATCGTTTTTCTCTTTACATCGAATAGAGTATCCTTATTGTCTTGGGTAACGAAACCCACCCCAGGAGAAAACGACATGATTACAGTTACCGAATCGGCTCTGAACGAACTGACCAAATATTTCGAGGATAAGGATGTGCAGCCCATCCGGGTGCATCTGGCCGACGGCGGTTGCTCCGGCCCGCGCCTGTCCCTGGCCCTGGACGAGTTGCGTGAAGGCGACAAGTCCGTGGAGCAGGGAGACTTCACCTTCCTGATCAACGAAGAACTGGTCCAGGCTTCGGGCGCCGTGTCCATCGACATGACCCCCTACGGCTTCCAGGTCTCCTCCGAAAACCAGATCGGCGGCGGGGGTTGCGGATGCTCCTCCTGCGGCACCGGCTCCTGCGGCTGCTAGCCCGCAACGACGCCATCCGCCACGTCGCGGAAAAAGCCCGGACCCTCGCGTATTGCAATACGCTTCGGTCCCGGGCTTTTTTTGCGTCTTGCGGCTGACGGGACCACTCCCAAAGGCCGATCGGCCAGAACGCGGGCCGAACGGGGCGGCCGGTGCTTTCCGATCGGAAAGGCCTCCCCGCTACGTCCTTCGGCTTTCAAACGGGAAAGCCCCCATCCACCCTGGAACGCCTTCGGGGCCCAGCCTGCACCCGGGCAGCGGCTCACAAGCTCACCCCTTCGCACCCGCGCGCCGCCAAGCTTGGGCGGAGGGGACGGATACGCATCTCCCGAGGGGAGAGCGACCGCAGTGTCCCCCGCGTGCATGAGCCCCCCCGGGAAGCGTGCGGACACCCGCTATCGCAAGCCGCGCCACAAGAAAAAGGGCGGTGCTCGCATGGCACCGCCCACTTCGATTAGGACCGCAATCCCGGCCCTGACAGCCGGGTTTAATCGAAAGTTCTTTCATTGACGAGACGGGGGGCATCCTCCGGCAGCGTGCCGGGAACGCAGGTCTCGACGACAGGTCGCAATTTCATCGAGGCCTGGAAGTCGGCCTCAAAGCTTTCCGTATCGAAAGGTTGCGCCGTTTCGGCCACAACCACAATTACGTCGTTGTCATTAACACGTTTGACCTGAATCTGCCAGCCGGAAATGGCCGGGAATCGAGAAAAAACCACAGCGGCCTGACCAGGGTAGACGAACTGGCCCTTGACCTTGGCCGTATCGTCGGCCCGGCCTTTCCATCCGGCAAGTTTTCTGGCCGTGCGCCCACACGCGCATGGCCCCAGGTCCATGGACGACAGGTCGCCCGTGGCCAGGCGGACCAGCGGATAATCGGTGAAAAACGGGGTGACGACCACCTCGCCCACCTCGCCGTCGGGCACGGGCAGGCCGGTGTCCGGGTCGCATATCTCCACGTGCCGGTAGTTGGACAGGTGCATGCCGCCGAGTTCCCGGCACTCGTAGGCGATGCAGCCCACATCCGCCGTGCCGTATCCTTGGCGGACGGTGATGCCGAACATCGCCTCCAACTCGGCGCGCAGGCTTTCCGACAGCGGCTCGGCCGCCACATAGGCCTTCTCCAGATGGAAATCCTCCAGCGGATCGAGCCCGGTGGCCACGGCCCTTTCGCCGATGATCTTCAGGTAGCTGGCCATGCCGATGAAGGCGTTGACCGGCAATCGGGTCAGCAGCTCGATCTGCTCGCCGGTGTTGCCCGGACCGGCCGGGACGACCGCGCAGCCAATGTCCCGCAACGGCTCCTCGAACATATGTCCGGCCGGGGTCATATGGTAGGAAAAGGTCATCTGCGCAAGGTCTCCGGGCCGGAAGCCCGCCGCGAAAAAGCCCTCGGACCAGGCCCAGTAGTCCGGTTCGCGGCCCTCGGGATCATAGATCGGGCCGGGCGACTGATAGATGCGCGAAAGCTCCCCGGGCCGGACGGCCAAAAACCAACCTATGCCATGCTCCCGCTGCCATTTGACGACATCCTTCTTGCGCAGAGGCGGGATCTTGGCGTAGTCGTCCCAGTCCTTGAAATCCTTGGCGCACGCCCCCAGGCTCCGCAGCCGGGCCTGGAACTCGCCCGAAGACCGCTCCGCCGCCATGAGCACGTCCTTCACGCCTTTCCACTTGCGCTTCATCCGCTTCTCGCGCGGCTCCGTTTCATATTCGGTATAGTACATGGATGCGCCCCCGAATCCCGTTGGAAAATTGTCGTCGCGCCGTCGCGTACGGAACGGTCCGCCCGGCTCTGTTCTTGTCACGCTACGACAGATGCGCTGTTTTTTCCACCACTCTCCGCGTCCCGCTTTCCACAGGAAATTCCGGCGAGCCGTCCATGCGAGGGGAGCGTTTCCAGAACCGGTCCGGGGCGCGCGGGGTTCCCGCGCCACGAAAAAAGGCGCGGCCTCAAGCGAAGCAACGCCTTTGTAGACAAGGGGGGCAAGCTGGCCCCGTTCTATCACGGCCAGGAAACCCGAGGTTCCCGCCGGCCTTCGTGCGGTCCGCCGGTAAAAGCCGAAACGCGCCCGGACCAGGCCGATCGGACCTAGGTCCACTCCTCCTCGAAATCCACGGCAGTGACCACCTTATAGCCCCGGTCCTCAAGCGCGGCGGCGACCAGGGACGGGTCCTCGGCGTCCATACGGACGACCACGACACGGCGCCCGTTGTAAAAGAAGGTGCCGGTGGAAATGATGGAAATCTTCATGTTGGCGATGACCCCGGCGACCTCGTAAAGCACGCCGGAACGGTCCTCGACCTCAAGGGTCAGGCGGCTGCCGCCCTCACGGTAGCCCATCTGCTCGGCCAGGACGTCGAGCATGACGTTGCGGTTGATGTAGCCGATGAGTTCACCGTCGGCATCGACCACGGCCAGCCCGGCAAGGTTCATCTCGTACATCATGTCGGCCGCGCCCTCGATCTCCGTCTCCGGGGCCACGGTCTTGATGTCCGTACGGTAGATCTTCTCCACCGTGAGCTTGCTCATCAGGTAGGTGATCTCATGTTTCTCAAGGGAAGTCATGATGCTGGGCAGGGCCGCTGAAACATCTTCCTTGCGCACGTAGCCGACCAGCTTGCCTTCGTCGTCCACCACCAGGAGCATCCAGAGCTTGTTGTCCTCAAGCTGTTTCTGGGCGTCCTTGACCAGCGTCTGGGGGGTGACCTTGACGAAGTCGCGAAGCATTTTCAGTCCGACGTACATGAATTCCTCCTTGGCAGTGCAGCGCATGCTCTGTGTTGCATAAATGACATGTATTCGTCCCGGCTGGATACACGTTTTCCTTGCATGGCGCAATTCAAACCGTGCCCGGCGCGCCGCGCCCGGCGGTTTCCCGACAGCCCCATCAAACGGCGAGCACATACGAAATAGCCTGTTTTAACGAGAGGGATACGATATCGACGACCGAAAGCCACCCGTTTCGAACCCTGGCCAGCGGGGCAACACCGCCTCGGCACTTGACTTTTCTGATTTCCAAGGCACAGTTATAAGGGGGAAAAATGGAGCGGGCCACGGGAACGGGCACATGACTTTCAAGATCAAACACCGAAACGCCGAGGGCGCGAAGGACGAGGAAAACCACCTGGTCGTCCTTGGCGGCATGCGCATATTTCTTGTTCTCACACTGGTCGTCGGAGCCCTGCTCTTCGGCGGCGGGATGCTCATCTACCACACCGAGCGGGAAGACTTCCTCGAAAGAATCCGTTTCTCGGAACGCAGTGCGATAGCCTTGCAAAGCTCGGCCATGGCCCGGGAGCTGGACCGCATCGTGGCCGACATCCTGTACCTGTCCAAACAGAACGAACTCACCCTGCATCTCGACACCGGCGACCGGAAGGCGATCCGGGACATGGGCCGGGAATACGAGCAACTGGCCAAAAACCGCCCGAACTACGATCAGATCCGCTACATCGACGCCAAGGGCGTGGAGCGGGTCCGCGTCAACCATCGCGACGGCCAGTCCCGGGTCGTGCCCCTGGCGGAGCTTCAGGACAAAAGCGACCGGTACTACTTCAAGCGCTGCATCCCCCTGGCCCGGGGAGACATCTACCTCTCCCCCCTGGACCTCAACGTGGAAAACGGAGTGATAGAACGCCCGTTCAGGCCCGTGTTGCGCATCGGCACCCCGGTCTTCGATACTTCGGGCCGCAAGCGGGGCATCATCCTGATCAACTACAACGCCCAGGCCCTGCTGGACCGCATCCACCGCGCGAGCTACCCGGCCGAGGGCGGGTGCATGCTCATCAACTGCCAGGGCTACTGGATCCTGAACCCGGACAAGAGCAAGGAATGGGGATTCATGTGGCCGGAGATGCGCGACGTCCGCTTCGACAAGGAACTACCCCTGGAGTGGAAACGGATACTGGACGAAGAGCACGGACAGTTCCGCACCGGCCCGGGCCTGTTTACCTTTTCCGTCGAACGCCCCCTGACGGAGATGCAGGCATTCAGCCTGCATCTGCACGACCCGACCGAAACCATCTTTGAAGCGAGGCATGAATCGCCCCGCTTTTGGGTCCTCGTCTCCCTGGTCCCCCCCGCCATCCTCGACGAACAAGCCCACTCTTTGCTCTTCAAGCTGCTCATGAGCGGCGGCCTGCTCTTCGCCTTGATGACCTTCGGCGCCTGGCATTTGGCCCTGGCCATATCCCGGCGCCAACTGTACCAGAAACAACTCGAGGCAGCCGCCCTGTTCGACGCCCTGACCGGGCTGCCCAACCGCAAGCTCTTCTTCGACCGTCTGGAGGCGGCCCTGACGCTGAACGCCCGGCACGAACGCAGGCTGGCCCTGCTCTATATCGACCTGGACGGCTTCAAGTCGGTCAACGACACCATGGGACACGACGCGGGCGACGAACTGCTCAAGCAAGTGGGCACCCTGCTGTCCGGCACGGTGCGCCAATCCGACACCGTGTCCCGGCTGGGCGGCGACGAATTCGCCGTGCTGCTACACGAGGTGGCCAACGTGGAGGCTGCGGCCCTGGTGGGTGAGAAGATCGTGTCCGTGCTGCACGAGCCCATCCAGCTCAAGGCCGGTTCGACGACCATCGGCGCCAGCGTGGGCGTGGCCGTGTACCCGGAGCACGGCGATTCCGCCGAAACCCTGATTCGAAACGCGGACCAGGCCATGTACGTCTCCAAATCCAAGGGCAAGAATACCTGCACCATGGCCGGTTCACCGCGCCATGCGAACGCCTGACCCCGCGGCGAGATCACCTTCCCGGACGGCGGAAAAGCGGGGCCTGGGCACATCCGCCCGACAGGCCGAGCGCCCGGTAGACCGCGTCCATGTCCACGGCCTCGCGCACCACGGAAGCCAGGTTGTCCAGGGCGTCCTCCAGGCCGAAGACGGTCTGGATCGCCTCCAGGGGCGAGAGCCCCTTGTCCATGCGCAACTGGTCGATGAACCAGCGGCGGAACCCGTCGGCGTCGAACAATCCATGCAGATAGGTGCCGAGCACCCGCCCGTCCGGACGCATGTATCCCAACGGCTCGCCCGCGTTGTCGCGCAGGGCCACGCGCAGATCGTCGGACAGCGGCTCGGTGCGGCCGTGGTGGATCTCGTAGCCGTGCACGGTCAGGCCCGAGGCCGAATGGGTACCGAAAGTCCGGGTCAGGGTCTTTTCGGGGCTCAGGGTGGTCTGCACCGGCAAGAGGTCGAAACCCTCCACGCGGGTGGTCTCGGACTCCAGGCCATAGGGGTCGTCCACTATGCGGCCGAGCATCTGGAATCCACCGCAGATGCCGACGATGCGCGTGCGGCCCTCGGCCAGTTCGCGCAGGACGGCGGCCATGCCCGTGCCCTTGAGGGCGCGCATGTCCGGCACCGTGGACTTGGAGCCGGGAATGATCACCGCGTCGGGCGTTCCCACGTCGCGGGCGTCGGCCACCACGCGCACGCGCACGTCCGGCTCGGCGTAAAGCGGGTCGATGTCGTTGAAATTCGAAATACGCGGCAGGTCCAGAACCACGATGTCCACGCACCGATCCTCGGGAAGCTTGTCGCCCTCGGGCCGGAACCCGTCCTTGAACGAGACCGAATCCTCTTCGGGCAGGCCAAGGGCGTGGATATACGGCACCGTGCCGAGCACCGGCTTGCCCGTGCGCTCGAACATCTGGCCGAAGGCCGGGTCCAGCAGCGAGGCGTCGCCCCGGAAACGATTGATGACGTAGCCCTCCACCCGGCTGCGCTCTCCGGCCGTAAGCAAGCTCATGGTCCCGACGATGGAGGCGAAGACTCCGCCCCGGTCTATGTCCCCGGTGAGCAGGACGCGCGCCCCCGCGTACTCGGCCATGGTCATGTTGACGATGTCGTGGTGCTTGAGATTGACCTCGGCCGGGCTGCCCGCCCCTTCCAGGACCAGGACGTCGTGCTCGTTGGCCAGGGAGTCGTAGGCCGCCTTGACCGCTTCCCAGGCGCGCGGCTTGTACTCCACATACTCGCGCACGCTCATGTTGCCCAC
This sequence comes from Desulfovibrio sp. Huiquan2017, assembly GCF_017351175.1. Taxonomy (NCBI): domain Bacteria; kingdom Pseudomonadati; phylum Thermodesulfobacteriota; class Desulfovibrionia; order Desulfovibrionales; family Desulfovibrionaceae; genus Desulfovibrio; species Desulfovibrio sp. Huiquan2017. Next base: position 176,933 of record NZ_JAFMPN010000007.1, read on the forward strand.
GGGACGCCCCATGACGATGACCTGCGAGCCGATGTCCGAGCCGGGCTTGAGCAGCACCGGGTTCATGCGCACATCCGGGTTCAGGCGGCAGGCCATGGCCTGGGTCACCTGGGCGCGGCCCATCTCGCCGCCCTGGTCGGTGACGTAGGAGTTGAGCGACATGTTCTGGGCCTTGAACGGGGCCACGTCGAAACCGTCCTGCAACAGGATACGGCAGAAGGCGGCCGCCAGCACGGATTTACCCGCGTTGGAGCTGGTCCCCTGGATCATCAGGGCCGGAGTCCGACGGGTGCGCTTGACCACCGGACCGCGCGCCGTGCCCGCCACCCCCTCCATGGCCCGGATGAGCGTCTCGTTGTCCGCGCGGCCGCGCACGGCCACCCGGAACCACTTGTCGTCCAGGCCGGTGTAGTTGCCGCACAGCCGAATGCCGATGCGATACTCGCGGAGCAGACGGTCCCGCAGCATGGCGGCATCCTGACCCACGCGATCCACGCGGCAGAAGAGATAGTTGGCCGCGCCCGGCAGGACCCTGAGGCCCGGCACCTGCCGGAGCCCCGAAGCCAGGGATTCGCGCAGCAACCTGGTTTGCTCACGGGTTTCGGCCAGGTAGGCCGCGTCCTTCAGGCAGCGTTCGCCGACCTTCTGGGCCAGGGTATTCACGGACCAAGCGGGCATATTGCGGTGAATGCGCAGGATCACGTCCGGGTCGGCGAAGGCCAGCCCCAGCCGCAGGCCGGGAATGGCGTAGGTCTTGGTCAGGGAGAGGACGCAGATGACGTTGGACGGCCGGTCGCGGGTCAACCGGTCCGCCCCCTCGGGCAAAAATTCCGCAAAGGACTCGTCCACCACGAAGGTGGACCGGGGAAACATGGCCGCCACCTCGCGCAGGTCGTTGGCCGAGACCACGGTGCCGGTGGGGTTGTTGGGGCTGCACAGGAAGACCAGGGAGGGCGTGGCCAGGAGTGTACCCATGGCCGGGAAGTTCACGGTAAAGTCGTCGGCGAGCGGCGGTTCCACCACGGGCAAACGATGGACCCGGCACGCCCGGGCATAATCCACATATGTGGGCGAAGGGATGATGGCCTGGCGAAATCCCTTGAGGGCGGCGATGGCGAAAAGCAATTCGGACGCGCCGTTGCCCGCCGTCACCTGCGTGGGCCAAACCTTGTAGCGCTCGGCCGCGGCCATGAGCAGCCGGGTGCAGTCCGGATCCGGATAGGCGTCCACCTCCTGGAGGGCCTGGCCGACCACCTGCCCGAGCCACGTCGGCGGCCCGAGGGGATTCACGTTGGCCGAAAAATCGAGGATATCCTCCGGCGCGCACCCTGCCGTCTCGGCCATGCGCCGCCGGTTCCCCCCGTGGGCGAACCGCCGTTCATCCAACACCTCGGGTATCCCAGCGAAAAGATTCTGCTTATCCATAGCAATCCGTCATCTGTAGAGAAATTCAAGATTTTCATTGGAATACGCGCAAAGGGACCGGGTGTCCACTTCGGGATGGCGCGATGCGAAATCGACCGGGCGGCCCGGCCCGGCTACGGCGAAACAAGGGCGAGACCCCCCAAGGCCAGACCGCCGCAGAGGCACCAGTACGCCACGCCGAGCCAGCGTTGCCGCCCCAACAGCAAAGCCTCCTGCCGGAGGTGCTGTTCATAGGGATTGTCCGTGGCCTCCTTCAGCGAAGTGGCCCGGTACCGCGGGCGCAGAACCGCCAAGCCGATCAGCAGCGATGCCAACAAAAAAACCAGGGATGCGTAATAGGCGCAATAGACGAAGTCCCCGGTCCCAACGGACGGTTTGAAAAAACCGCCAAGGAGGCTGATGACTGCCAGATTCGCCGCGATCAAGACAGTGGAGAAGGTCTGAAGATGCGTCAGTTGGTGCTGCCGATCCTGCTTGGCTACTCTCAGGCTGGCGAGAATCAGCCGTTCGATCTCTCCGTCAACCGGCTTCAGCTCATCTTGCAAAGTCTCGTCCCGTTCCCCCTTCATGACTGGTAATAAGGTTTTTTACAGTATCGACAATAATATACTTCACGCCACGTATTCCCGACGGATTCCGGCAAATTCCGCAAGCCGCGCCCCAGTGAAGCCTTGTCTGTCGGCCGGGGAGAAAGCGGAGGGATGCCCGGATGGTGGAAGGCATCATCAACCCCTTCAAGGCGTATCATAACTTCTCCGCAACGAGGACAACAGACGTTCAGGGTATCCATGGGATTTCCCTCCGGTTTGTTTGGCGTATTGGGCTGAAACATGGGCTCAACGGCCCAACTCCACATGAAAACCATAGACACGCCGGTGGAAAACTTCAAACACTATCTCCATCCTTACGGCCGGCCCGAACCAGGGTGTTCCCACTTTCCTGCTGGTAATCATTCCCGATTCATGCAATCCTGCGTGGGCGTCCCGCCGCCTTCCCTGCGGGGCCGTATCCGACACTTTTTCAATGCCACGACGGAGGCGCATCATGTGGAAGCGCGCGGTTTGCACCAAGGATTGTCCCGACACCTGCGGCCTGCTGGTCCGGGTTGAGAACGGCCGGATCACTCAAGTCAAGGGCGATCCGGACCATCCCTACACGCAGGGATTCATCTGCAAGAAGGGAGCGCGGTTCCCGGAACATGTGCACGGCGAGGCGCGGCTGACCACGCCGCTTCGGCGCACCGGCCCCAAGGGCAGCGGCCGGTTCGCGCCGATCTCCTGGGACGAGGCCCTGGACGAAGTGGCCGACAACATCAAGCGGGTGGCCGAGGAATTCGGGCCCGAGGCCGTACTGCCCTACTCCTATGCCGGACACATGGGCATGGTCCACCGCAACTCGGGCAACGCCTTCTTCAACAAGCTCGGCGCCAGCCGCCTGGACCAGACCATCTGCGGCCCGGCGGCCACGGCGGGCTTCAAGGCCTCCCTGGGAGGCGGCCCGAGCACTGAAATCCAGGAAGCCGCCCAATCCGACCTCATCGTCATCTGGGGCAACAACACCCTGGTCACCAACGTCCACGCCTGGCCGCACTTCACCCGCGCGCGCAAAAACGGCGCGCGGATCGTGGTCATCGACCCCTACCGCAACCCCACGGCCAGAGAGGCGGACACCCACCTCATGCTCCGGCCCGGCACGGACGCGGCCCTGGCCCTGGCGGTCATGCACGTGCTCATCGCCGAGGATCTCGTCGATCACGAATTCATCCGCTCGAAGACCGTCGGCTTCAACCGGCTCAGGGAGCGCGCCCAGGAATGGCCGCCCGCCCGGGCCGCCGAGACCTGCGGCCTGAGCGAGGCCGACATCACGGCCTTCGCCCGCGCCTACGGCACGGCCCGCGCGCCGTACATCCGCACCGGCTGGGGCCCGGCCCGGCAACTGGCGGGCGGCATGGCCATGCGGACCATCGCCCTGCTCCCGGCCCTGGTCAACGCCTTCGCCAAGCCCGGCGGCGGCATCACCCGCTCGCTGGGCGGCGCGCCCGGCAAGACCGCGAGTCTGCTGCGCGATGATCTCCGCCCCGAGGGCACGCGTACCGTGAACATGGTCCACCTGGGCCACGCCCTGACCGAACTTGCCGACCCGCCGGTCATGCTCTTCTACAACTACCTGTCCAACCCCGCGGCCGTGGCCCCCCAGTCGGCGCAGGTCATGGCCGGACTGGCCCGCGAGGACCTGTTCACCGTGGTCCAGGAGCTGTACATGACCGACACCGCCCAATATGCGGACGTCATCCTGCCCGGCGCAAGCTTCCTCGAAGTGGGCGACATCTACCGCTGCTACGGCCACAACTACATCCAGATCGCCCGGCCGGTGATCGAGCCCGTGGGCGACAGCCGCCCCACCCTGGACATCTTCCAGGCCCTGGCCGCCCGCATGGGATACACGGAGGAGGTCTTCTCCCTGACCGAGGAGGAGTGCATCGAACGCATCCTGGCCGAAGCCGACTCGCCCTACATGAATGGCGTGGACCTCGACGCCCTGCGCCGGGGGGACCCTGTACGCCTGAACATCCCGGCCAACCCCTTTGCCGGGGGATTCAGAACCCCGTCCGGCAAGGTGGAATTCTTCTCACAGGCCATGGCCGACCAGGGGCTCGACCCCCTGCCCGACGGCACGCCCGTGCGCGACCCCGAGGGCGGCGAAGCGTACCCGCTCGAATACATCACCCCGCCCCACCCCCTGCTGCTCAACTCCGCCTTCAACGAGGTCGAGGCCATCCGGGAGCGGGTCGGCGGCCCCCGGGTGCTCATCCACCCGGAAACCGCCGCCGCGCGGAGCATCGCCCAAGGCACGACCGTCCGCGTGTTCAACGCACGCGGCTCGAACACCGCCCGGGCCGAGATCACCGAGGACACCCGCCCGGAGCTGCTCGTGGCCGAGGGGCTGCACTGGCCCAACGCCGTGCCCGGTCAAGGTTCCAACCAGCTCACCAGCCAACGGTTGACGGACATGGGCAATACGTGCGCATTCCACTGCAACCGGGTGGAGGTGGAACCCCTGGCCGAACCGGAACGCGCGCCCGGCGAAGCGCAACCGGCCTGACGCCATGCGACGCTCCATGAGACCACTTCTCCGTCTGCTCTGCGCGGCCCTGCTGTCCCTCCTCTGCGCCTGCGCCATCCATCGGGGGCCGCAGGACACGCCGGTCCGCATCGTCGAGGCCGACGGCGTGTCCCTGGCCTACCGCACCTTGGGCAGCGGCCCGCCCCTGTTGCTCATCATGGGCTACGCCGGGACCATGGACGTCTGGGACGGCCCCCTGGTGGCCGAACTGGCCCGGAGCCGGACCGTGATTCTTTTCGACAACCGGGGCATGGGGTATTCCGGCACGGACGGAACGCCCCTGACCATCGACCTGATGGCCTCGGACGCCCTGGCCCTGCTGGATGCGCTCGGCCTTGCGCGGGCCGACGTCATGGGCTGGTCCATGGGGTCGATCATCGCCCAGGAAATGGCCCTGACCCACCCGGAACGAGTCGGCAAGCTGATCCTCTACGGCACGGCCGTGGACCCGGCCCCGGTCATGGCCGCTCTGGACGACATGGGCACCCTGGCGCCGGAAGACTTCCTGGCCCGGCTCTTCCCCGAGCCGTGGAGGACCGCCCATCCCGACATCTATTCCCGCCTGCCCGCGCCCGCAATCGCGCCTTCCCCGGACGTGATCCGACAGCAATACCGGGCCCTGGACGCCTGGCCGGGCACCCGCGACCGCCTGGCCGCGCTCGACCGGCAAACCCTGATCATCGTGGGCGAGGCGGACCGGGTCACGCCCCCGGACCAGGCCCTGGACGCCGCCGCGCTCATCCCCGGCGCGTGGCTCGCCCGCTATAAGGGAGCCGGACACTGGCTGATGTACCAGGCCGGGCAGGACATGGCCCGGACCATCGAGGATTTCCTGACCGTCCATCAGGACCTGCTGCGCTGAAAGATGTGGGTGCCCGGCGAAAGGGAAAGCGCTTTCCCGCCCCCCGGAACTCCGGGTATCCGCGGAAACATTGCTTTTCCTGGAGCGACAAGCTAATAGGCCGTATTGCCCGTCCTGTACGGCTTGACAATGGAGCCCCATGCGAAGAGTCCACGCCTACATATTCCTCATTCTCCTCCTGCTGCCATCCGTGGCGGCGGCGGAGGAGCAGGCCTATCCCTTCACGGACCCCTACCGGGCCACGGTATTGGGCACGCCCGCCACGGCGCGCTACCAGTTCGCGGCCCCGGTGTTGCCGGACGTCCGGGCCATCCGCATTGAGGGCAGACAGGTGCCGGAGGTCTTCGAATACAGCCGGGACATGAATTTCACCACGGCGCTGCAGGACCACGCAGCCCCGCTCATCTTCGTCATCGCGGGCACGGGAGCGGAACACAATTCCGGCAAGATGTCCTTCCTGACCCAGGTCTTCCACGAGGCCGGATACCACGTGGTCGCCCTGTCCTCGCCCACGCACATGAATTTCGTCGTCAGCGCCTCGCAGCACGCGGTGCCGGGATACGTCCCCTACGACGTGACCGACCTGAATCGGGTCATGGGCTGGATCCGCGAGGAGCTGGTCAAGGAATGCCAGATCACCGGATACAGCGTTGCCGGGTACAGCCTGGGCGCCCTGCACGCGGCTTTCCTGGCCAAGCGGGACGCCGAGACGCACGAATTCGACTTCCGGCACGTGCTCATGATCAATCCGCCGGTCTCCCTGTACCGCTCGGTGACCCGGCTGGACTCCTGGGTAACCGACGAAAACCTGGGCCGTACCACGGTGCATCGTGAGATCGCGGGCTTCATCGACCGCTTCTCGGACTACTACCTGCACGCCGAGGTAACCGACCTGGACGACGATTTCATGTACGACATGATCACGGACATCGGCCTGAGCAAGCGCGACTTCAAGACGCTCATCGGGGCCGCCTTCCGGGTCTCGTCCGCGTCCATGATCTTCAGTTCCGACGTCTGCCTGCAGGCCGAATACCTGGTGCCGCCGGACCAATACCCGCTCAAAACGGCCACTCCGCTCCTGGACTATGCCCGGCAGGCCTTCGACATCTCCTTCGAACAATACCTGGACGAGTACATGCTGCCCTACCTGCGCTACCGGAATCCGACCATCACCCGGGCCCAGGTCATTCGGCAGTCCAGCCTGGAGTCCATCCGGGGCTGGCTCGAAAAGACGGACAAGGTCGTGGTGGTGGGCACAAAGGACGACGTCATCCTGAGCTATAAGGACGAACAATTCCTGGAAACGGTTTTCAGCCACGGCCGGGCGGTGCTCTTCGAGCACGGCGGGCACTGCGGAAACATGATGCACCCGACCTTTGTCCGGGCGCTGAAGGAAAAGGTGCGCCTGTGAGCATGCGCGCGGCCGTCCTGCTCCTGCTGGCCACGCTGGTCCTCCCCCTGATGGGCGGATGCGGCCCCAAGGTGATGAACGTGACCGATCCGCTGGCCGGGCCCGACCCCGCCGGATTCCGGACCACGGTCCACCACTGGCCCACGGAAGATTCCCCCTCCCTGCGCTTCCTGAACGTCTACGATCCGTGGGAGCCCATGAACCGCAACCTGTATGAGGTCAACGCCAGCCTGGACAAGTACGTCATGTACCCGGCGGCCACCCTGTACAAGGTCTTCATCCCCGAGCCCATTCGCACCGGGGTCCGAAATTTCTACAACAACCTGAACGAGATGCCCACCGCGCTCAACAGCATCCTCCAGGGGCGCATGCGAAAGGCGGCCATCTCCTTCACGCGCTTCCTGATCAACTCGACATTCGGCCTGCTCGGCGTGCGCGACCTGGCCTCGCGCAACAAGAAGCTGCCGCGCCAGAACGAGGACGTGGGCCAGACCCTGGGCTACTGGGGACTTGGCCCGGGCCCGTACTTCGTCATGCCGGTCATGGGCCCGTCCAGCGTGCGCGACACGGTAGGTTTCGGCGGCGACATCCTGATCCTCTACGTGGAGGTGGAGATGATCTACCAGGCCGCGGGTATGGACGACACCCGCCCCCTGGACCTGACCGACCTGATCCTCCGGGGCCTGAACATCCGCGCCAACACCGCCTTCAGCTACCACTCCACCGGCTCGCCCTTCGAATACGAGATGGTCCGGTTCATCTACACCAAGAAACGCGAACTGGACATCCAGCGATAACCGCGCCGCGCGCTTCCCATGCTCTTCCCGCCGCGCGTAAAAACGGCCGCGAAGGCGCTATCGGCGGGCGGACTCGTCCTCTTCGAGAAAGGCGGCGACGAGGTGTTCCCTGAAGCAGGCCACAGCAGCCGAGACGGGAGCGTTCCGCGTATGCAGGACAACGCTTGACGGCGGCAACGCGGGCAGGCCGTGCCGCGTATCGAGACCCACCAGATCGTGGGGGAGCGTCCGCTCTATGGCAGGCGTCACCGCCAGCCCCGCCCGGGCCGCGTCGAGAACGCCGGACACCCCCCGACTCACGTAGAAAATTCGATAGGGCAGCCCAGCCTCCGCCAGGGCGCGCAACGCCCAGTCGCGAAAAACGCACCCCTCCTCCACGGCCAAGGGAAGGCGGCCGGGCCGATTCAGGTCGAATCCGGGCCGCGCCGCCCAGACCAGCCGATCCCGACAAACAACCTGCCCGCCCGCATAGGCGTCGGTGCACAGGCCTATATCCAGCTCGCCCTCGTCAAGTCCCCTTTTGACCATATCGCTCGTCCAGCAATGCATCTCCACGATGACGTCCGGGTGGTTCTGCGCAAACCCGGCGAGCAGCCTCGGCAACAGTCCCATGGTGTAATGCTCGGGCGAACCGAAGCGGATAACCCCTTCGAGCCGCGCATCGGTGAGCGACAGGACGGCATCGTCATGGCGCTGAACGATATCCCGCGCATGGCTGATCAACAATTTCCCCTCCGGGGTGAGCCGGGCCGTCTTTCCATCCCGTATGAACAAAGGCCTGCCCACCTCTTCCTCCAACCTCCGGACCTGCACGCTTACCGCAGACTGGGAACGGTTCACCTGAGCGCCCGCGCGGGTGAAGCTCCGGGTGGCGGCAACGGCAAGGAAGGTGCGCAAATATTCGGTCGGCAATTGCATTATGATGATCTCTCTTCATCATTTTAAAAAAAACAATTCATTTAACATATCCAATAGACAGCCTTAGTCTTGCCGTCAATCGATTCTCACCCACACAGACCGCAACGCGGCAAGGAGATAGAATGAACATATTGACTTTGCTTGGCAGCCCAAGGGCCAAAGGGAATACGGCGACGATGCTGGAAGCCGTCGAATCGGAATTCAGGAAGCAGGGACATGGCGTGCGCCGGATTCACGTCGCCCGCAAGCGGATCGGCGGCTGTCTCGGATGCAACGCATGCCGGAAGGTTCCCGACCGGATCGCCTGCGTTCAACAGGACGATGCCGTGGAAGTTCTGCGGGAAATGATCGATGCGGACATGATCCTGTTCGCCACCCCGGTCTACTACTGGGGCATGACCGCCCAACTCAAGGCGCTGGTGGACCGGACCAACGCGCTCATCACCCGGTACGGCGAACCGGAGCAGAACTCTCTGGTGCGGGGCAAACCCGTCGCCTTGCTGGCTACCGGCGGCGGGATATATGAAAACAACAAGCTTGTCTTCGCGGCCTTTCAAAAAACGGCCGCCGCCCTGCAAACCAGGCTTGTCGGGGAATTGCACATAGGCGAATGCACGGAACCCGGCGACATGACCGCCGAAACCCGGTCCCGGGGAACGGAATTCGCCAGGCACATCCTTCGGCAGACGGCATCGAACTAACCGCGCCACGCGAAACGGCCCGCTCCACATGGAGCGGGCCGTTTCTATTGCAATGCCTGTAAAGCCGTTGCGGGGCTAGGCGGAGGTCTCGGCGGGGGTCTTGCCGGAGAAGACGTACTTGAACAGGAAGCAGGCGAAGATCACGGCGGCGCCTACGAGCCCGATGATCACGGAGGTGTCGTAGGACAGGCCGAAGCCGATCTTGGCATTGGCGATGAAGCTCAGGCAGACGGCGGTCATGAACACGGCGGGCAGGGTGGCGATCCAGTGCAGCTTGCCGCGCTGGGCCAGGTAAGCGGCCGACGCCCACAGGACCAGGGCGCTCAGGCACTGGTTCGAAAAGCCGAAGTAACGCCAGATGGTCGAGAAGTTCTGGGTGGAGATGACGTAGCCGATGACGAACAGCGGCACGGAGATGATCAACCGCTTGGCGGCGACGTTCTGCTTGACCTTGAAGGTCTCGGCCACGATCAGGCGGGTGGACCGGAAGGCGGTGTCGCCGCTGGTGATGGGCAGGACGATGACGGCCAGGATGGCCAGGCCGCCGCCGATGGTGCCGAGCAGGGAATGCGAGACCTCGGCCACGACCGCGGACGGGGAGCCGGCGGAGATGACGGCCTGCAGAGCCTGCGGATTGTCGTAGAAGGAAATGCCCAGCGCGCACCAGATCAGGCCGATGATGCCTTCGATGATCATGGAGCCGTAGAACACGGCGCGTCCCTGGCGCTCATTCTCGATACAACGGGCCATGAGCGGCGACTGAGTGGAATGAAAACCGGAGATGGCGCTGCACGAGATGGTGATGAAAAGCAGCGGCCAGATGGGCTTGTCGGCCGGGTGCATGTTGCTGAAATCGAGATTCGGCAGGACCTGGTGGCCGGAGAACATCAGCGCCACGAACAGGGCGGTGGTCATGGCCAGGAGCAGGAAGCCGAGCAGGGGGTAGATGCGGCCGATGATCTTGTCGATGGGCAGGATGGTGGCCAGGAAATAGTAACCGAAGATGCAGGCCACCAGCAGGCCGGTGTTGATGCCGGTCAGGCCGTTCAGGAGCTGGGCCGGGGAAAGGACGAAGACCACGCCCACGAGCATGAGCAGGATGAAGGAGAACAGACGCATGACCTGGCGGGCGGGCATGCCGAGGTACTCGCCGACGACCTCGGGGATGGACGCGCCGTTGTTGCGCACCGAAAGCATGCCGGAGAAATAGTCGTGGACCGCGCCGCCGAAGATGCAGCCGATCACGATCCAGATCATGGCCACCGGGCCGTACAGGGCGCCGAGAATGGGGCCGAAGATGGGGCCGATGCCCGCGATGTCGAGCACCTGGATGAAGATGAGCTTCCACTTGGGCATGACCATGTAGTCGATGCCGTCGGCCATGGCGATGGCCGGAGTGACGCGGTCCTCATCCGAACCGAAAATACGGTCCACAAACGTGCCGTACACGAAGTAACCGGCAATGAGCAGAGCTATGCAACCAAAGAAAAATAGCATGTTTCACAACCTCCGATGAAAAGTTACGCCGCCGGGCGGCAACTTTTCTATAGGAGGTTCGGGAAAGGCGATGCGACGGTTTTTGTTCGAACCGACCGTTTTCCGGTCTGAAAAACCGTATCCCTTGTTTCAGCGGTCAGGAACGCCGGGGTATCTGGAGGGTGATGGTGGTCCCCCGGCCCGGGGTGCTGTCCACCCTGGGGGCATACTGGCGGCCGTAAATGTGTTCCATGCGACTCAGACAGTTGCGCATGCCGATGCCCCCGGTCACGGAGTCGGCGCACTCCTTGTTGAGCACCCGGTCCAAGGTTTCCCGGTCCATGCCCACGCCGTCGTCGGACACGCGGATTTCGAGAAAACCGTTCTCGCGGTGCGCGCGGAGCCTGACCGTGCCGCCCTGTTCGCGGCCGAGCACGCCGTGGCGGATGGCGTTCTCCACCAGGGGCTGGATGATCAGCGGCGGAATGGGCCAGTCCCCGCACCCCTCCTCCACTTCGGACTCCACCCGGATGCGGTCGCCGAAGCGGGCCTTTTCGATGGCCAGGTAGGAACGCACCTGCTCCAGTTCCTCGCTCAGGGGGATGAACCCCCGGCTCAAATCCAGGTTCCGGCGCATGTACAGGGACAGGTCCATGAGCAGTTCCCGGGCGCGCTCGGAGTTGGTCCGGCAAAACGAGGTGATGGTGTTCAGGGAGTTGAACAGGAAATGGGGGTTGATCTGGGCGTGCAGCCGACGGATCTCGGCGTGGGCCAGCATCTGCTCCTTAATCTGGATGTCCTCAAGCTCCACCTGGGTGGAAAAGAGGTTGGCCAACCCGTTGGCCACTTCAAACAGAGTGGCGTTGAGGGGCCGTTCGCGGCTGCCGTAGAACTTGAGCGTGCCGACAATCTCGTCGTTCTTCTTGAGCGGCACGATGATGGCCGCAGTCATGGGGCAGTCGGGTTCGTTGCAGCCGATGTCCTCGGCGCTGTGCAGAAAGGTGGGCCGGCCCGTGCTGAGGACTTGCCGGGTGGCGTTGGTGCGGATCTCGCACCCGGCCAGGTGATGGTCGTCGCCCGCCCCGATGTGGGCGAGCACGTCCCGGGTGTCGGTGATGGCCACGGCGGCCACGCCCACCCGGGTATAAATAATCTCGGCCGTGGCTGCGGCGGTCTCCAGGGACAGCCCCAGGCGCAGGTAGCTGACCGCCATGTTGGCGATGTCCAGGATGATCTGGGCGTGCAGGGACTCGCGCCGTTCAAGGTCGCGGGAAAAGAGGTTGATGACCTCCACGAACAGGGCCGCGCCGAAGGCGTTGACCAGGAGCATGGGCGGAGCGATGAGCTTGACCAGCTCCCAGGCCTCGGGAAACGGCTTGGACAGGAGCAGGAGCAGCCCCATGTGCATGGATTCGCCGGCCAGGGCCAGGGCCGACCCCATCCGCCAGTTCATGGCCCGCTCCCCGTACTTCCAGGCGATCATGCCCGCGGCGAAGCCTTCCAGCGCCGTGGAGATGCCGCAGGGGTAGGCGCTGAAGCCGTGCAGATCGAAGACGATGCGATGCACTCCGGCGATGAGCCCGGCGCCGATGCCGACCACCGGCCCGCCGAACAGGCCGCCGGTGATGACCACCATGGCGCGCAGGTTGGCCACGGAGTCGAAGACCGCGTTGCCGGTATAGGTGCCGAGGATGCCGAGCATGCCGAAGAGGATGGTCACCAGGGTGGTGCGCAGGCGCGAATTCTCGCTGGTGAAGTGCATGCGCCGGACCGGCATGGTGGTCAGAAAGAGAAAGACCACGCCGACCATGAGCCCGAACCGCTCGGCCAGGGTCAGGATGATTTCATAAGTGTTCACCGCATACTCCTACAAGGCCATGGCGTCCTTGAAGTCCCGCACCCGGGCCTTGCTGACCGAGATCTCCGTCTCGGCCTCGTCACGCATGGTCAGCACGTACTTGCCGTTGAACCACGGGGCATAGGTGCGGACCAAAGCCAAGTTGACCAGTTGGGAGCGATTGGCCCGGAAAAAGGGAAAGCCCGCCAGGCGCTCTTCGAGGCGGTCCAGGGTCAGCTCCCCGGCGCAAGGATAGACCGCGCCGCGCGTCCCGGCGTGGACCCGGCGATTCTCGTAATTGAAATAGAATATTTCCTGGGGGGAAAGAAGGATATTGCGGCCCGAGTGTTCCACGCTGATGCGCGTCAACCCGGGTTTGTTGAGCCCGGCGCCCGCCAGCAGCTTGCGCAGGACCTCGCTCGGATCGCGTTTTTCGCTGGCCGCCAGTCGCGCGCGCACCCGATCCAGGCTGCCGGCCAGCCGCTTGGGGTCCACGGGCTTGAGCAGATAGTCCACCGCGTTCTCCTCGAAGGCGCGGATGGCATACTCGTCGAAGGCGGTGACGAAGATGACCAGGGGGCGGTGCTCCATGGCCAAGAGGTCCTGCAACACGGAGAACCCGTCGCGCCCCGGCATCTGGATGTCCAGAAAGACCAGGTCCGGCCGCTTGGCCACGATGGTGCCGACCGCGTCCGCCGCATTGCCCGCCGTACCGACCACATCGATGTCGTCGTGGATCGAAAGCAGATAGTTCAGTTCGTCCTGGGCCGGCGGTTCGTCGTCCACCAAAATGGTCCGTATGGCGCTATTCATTGATCGCTCCCGCGTCGTGGGCACGCAAGGTCCAAGTAAGGCATGGGAGCCCGGTTGGCAAGCCCGCACGAAAAAGCCGCTCCGGAGAGCGGCTTTTTCCTTCCCGGGACGGCCGGACCTAATTCAGCAGGGTGCCGATGCGGTTGAACCGGATGTCGGTCAACGATCCCCAGGACCAGTAGATGACCAGGGCCTTGCCCACGATTTTGCTCCGCTTGACCGGGCCCCACCAGCGGGAGTCGTAGGAACCCTCGCGGTTGTCGCCCATGACGAAGTATTGCCCCTCCGGGATGACCACCGGACCGAAATTGTCGCGCACGGGCAGGGTGTCCGCCTTGGTGTGCAACACGTAGGGCTCGTCGATCGGCTGGCCGTTGATGTAGACCACCTTGTCGCGCACTTCCAGGGTCTCGCCCGGCAGGCCGATGACGCGCTTGATGAAGTCCTTGGATTCGTCCTCCGGGAAGAGGAAGACCACGATGTCGCCGCGCTGCGGATCGCCGGTTTTCATCAGCACCTTGCCGTCGGTGGTGTCCAACCAGATATCGGACGGGAGGCGCACGTCGTAGGCGAACTTGGAGACCAGCAGATGATCGCCGATCTGCAGGGTGTCGAGCATGGACCCGGACGGGATCTTGAAAGCCTGAACGATGAAGGCCCGGATGATGAAGGCCAGAAACAAGGCCACGACGACGGCCTCTAGGGTATCACGAAAAGATTTGAGCGAACTTTGAGTCATGGGATTCCTTGTTGGCAGCGCCGACTAGTCCTCGTCGGCTTTCAATACGGACAGGAACGCTTCCTGAGGGATTTCCACGTTGCCCATGCGGCGCATGCGCTTCTTTCCTTCTTTCTGCTTCTCCAACAATTTCCGCTTCCGGGTGATGTCGCCGCCGTAACACTTGGCGGTGACGTCCTTGCGGAAGGGGGCGTTGCGTTCCTTGGCAACGATCTTGTTGCCGATGGCGGCCTGGATGACCACCTCGAACATCTGGCGCGGGATGCTGCGCTTGAGCTTCAGCGCGAGCGAGCGGCCGATGCGGGCGGAGTTCTCACGGTGCACGATGCAGGAGAAGGCGTCCACGGGGTCGCCGTTGATCAGAATGTCCAGCCGAACCAGGTCTGCCTCGCGGTAGTCGATGACCTCATAGTCCAGGGAGGCGTAGCCCTTGGTGGAGGACTTGAGCTTGTCGAAGAAGTCGTACATGACCTCGGCGAACGGCATCTCGTAGGTGATGACCACGCGGGTCGAGGTCAGGTAGGCGATATTCTTCTGGATGCCCCGCTTTTCCTCGCACAGGGCCAGCACCGCGCCCACGAACTCGTTGGGCACGTGCACCTCCAGGCGCACGTAGGGCTCGCGAATGGCCTTGATGCGGGTCGGGTCCGGCAGCTTGGACGGGTTGTCGATGGTCAACTCTTCGCCGGTCACGGTCAGGACCTCGTAGATGACCGACGGGGCCGTGGTGATCAGCCTCGCCTCGAACTCCCGCTCCAGCCGCTCCTGGATGATTTCGATATGCAACAACCCCAGAAAGCCGCAGCGGAAGCCGAAGCCCAGCGCCTGGGAGGTCTCGGGCTCGTAGGTGAAGGCCGCGTCGTTGAGCTGGAGCTTTTCGAGCGCCTGCTTGAGGGTCTCGTACTCGCTCGGCTCCACCGGGTAGAGGCCGGAGAAGACCATGGGCTTGACCGGCTTGAATCCGGGGTACGGCTCGGCCACAGGGTTGTCCGCCAGGGTGATGGTGTCGCCCACGGGCGCATCGCCAAGTTCCTTCATGGAGGCGCACAGGAAGCCGACCTCGCCGGGTCCCATTGCCTTGATGTCCTTGGCCTCGGGCATGAACGCGCCCAGGCGGGTGACCTCGAACCGTTTGCCGCTGGAGAAGATTCTGATGCGGTCGCCCTTCTTCAGCGTGCCGTCAATGATCCGGAACAGCACCACCACGCCCTGGTAGGAGTCGTACCAGGAGTCGAAGATGAGCGCTTTGAGGGGCGCGTCCGGATCGCCGGAAGGCGGCGGCAGCAGGTTGATGACCGCGTCCAGGACCTCTTCCACGTTCTTGCCGGTCTTGGCCGAAACCATGATCGGATGGGAGCAATCCAGACCGATGACCTCTTCGATTTCACGGGCGATGCGCTCGGGCTCGGCGCTGGGCAAGTCGATCTTGTTCAGCACCGGGATGACCTCAAGGTCGTGGTCCAGCGCCAGGTACACGTTGGCCAGGGTCTGTGCCTCCACGCCCTGGGTGGCGTCCACCACCAGGAGCGCGCCCTCGCAGGCGGCCAGGGAACGCGAGACCTCATAGGAGAAGTCCACATGGCCGGGCGTGTCGATGAGGTTGAGGATGTACTTGGTCCCGTCGTGGTCGGTGTACGGGATACGCACGGTCTGCGCCTTGATGGTGATGCCGCGCTCACGCTCCAGCTCCATCTTGTCCAGGTACTGGTCCTTTTTCTCGCGGTCGCCGACCATACCGGTGATCTCGAGAATGCGGTCCGCCAGCGTGGACTTGCCATGGTCGATGTGGGCGATGATGCTGAAATTGCGTATTTTGTCGATCTTACTCATGATTTCCATTCAAATGGGAATTTTTCTCCGGGCAAGGGCTAAGACCCCTCCTCGGGCATCGGAATGGTCTTGTAAGGTATTTGTCCCTGCCTGTCCAATATATATGGGTGGCGCTCGCCGGACGGTGGCAACGGAGGGCGATGACCGGAAATGACGGCCCCGAAAAGCCTATCGCTCTCGTTCCAACCTTATTTTTTGCACGAAGAGTATGTCTTTTCAGGCCTGTTCCCAATCGCACACCATTTTTTTGCGATCCCCCTTGTCGCCCCGTAGGGCGAGATGCTACGTTTGTCGCAAACGTAAATACATGCCCGGCGGGAGGTAGGGCCGGGCGCATGCGTAAGGAGTTATTCGACATGTATGCAAGCAAAGAGGTGTTGGCCGACCTGTTGACCGAGGCCGGCGTGGCAGTGGATGGCGACCATCCCTGGGACATCCGGGTTTCGGATGAACGTCTTTTTCACGACATCCTGCTCCGAAAGAACCTGGGCCTGGGCGAAGGGTACATGCGCGGCTGGTGGAACTGCGACCGCGTGGACGAGTTCATCTGCCGCGTCCTCAAAACCGGCGCGGAAAACAGGTTGCGCGATTCATGGCGGCTCGTGGTCAAGGCCCTGCCCGCCCTGGTCTGCAACCTGCAAAGCCTGTCGCGCGCCAAGGTGGTGGCAAAGCGCCACTATGACCTGGGCAACGACCTGTTCCAGGGCTTCCTGGACCCGTTCATGCAGTACAGTTGCGCTTATTACAAGGGCAGGGACGGCAGCCCGGACGCCCAATCCGACGAGGAGGTAGCCCGCGACCTGGAAGCGGCCCAGAGGGTCAAGATGCGTCTCATCTGCGACAAGCTGGACCTTCAGCCCGGCGACCGGGTCCTGGACATCGGCTGCGGCTGGGGCGGCCTGGCCCGATTCATGGCCGAGGAACGCGGCTGCGCCGTGGTGGGCGTGAATATCTCCAAACAGCAGATCGAATTCGCCCGCGACTTCTGCGCCGGACTGCCCGTGGAAATCCGCGAACAGGACTACCGGCTCCTGGACGAGCCCTTCGACAAGATCGTGTCGGTGGGCATGTTCGAGCACGTGGGCCCCAAGAACTACGACACCTTCATGCACACGGCGGCCCGTTGCCTCAAGCCGGACGGCTTGTTCCTGTTGCACACCATCGGCAGCAACACCTCCGGACCTGGCCTGGACCCGTGGATCGCCACCTACATCTTCCCCAACGGGTGCCTGCCATCCATCGCCGAAGTCGCCCGGGCCACGGAAAAACACTTCGTCATGGAGGACCTGCACAACTTCGGCCCCGATTACGACCGCACCCTGATGAGCTGGCTGCGCAACTTCCGCCGTTCCTGGCCCGCCCTGCGCGGCCGCTACGGTGACAGATTCAAACGCATGTGGGAGTACTACCTCCAATCCTGCGCCGGGGCCTTCCGCGCCCGGGACATCCAGCTCTGGCAATTCCTGTTCTCGCCCATCGGGCGCAAGCAGCCGGAGTGCCGGTTCGGATAGTCCCCGCCTCTCAAGGGAAAACAACGTCGGGAGCCCGTCCCGCAATGCGGCCTTGTCCCCCCGGACAGGGCCGCTTCTGCGCGGACTGCGGCGGTCATGCCTGGTTCGTCATCCGCCGCAGCGCCCGCTCCAGGTCCACCCGCTCGAAGGGCTTGACCAGGTATTCGCTCATCCCCGCGTCCAGAGCGCGGTTGCGGTCCTGGCGGGAGGCGTGGGCCGAAAGGCCGATGATCGGGATGTTGGCGACGTGGACAAATTCCGGGGCCGTGCGGATGGCCCGGGTCGCCTCCAGGCCGTCCAGCAGCGGCATCTGGATGTCCATGAGCACGGCGTCGAATCCGGGCTGTTCGAGCAATAATGTCAGGCAGGCCCGACCGTTTCCGGCTTCGGTCACCGTGTGGCCCATGCCCTCCAGCAGACGGCGGGCCATGATCCGATTGACGCGCTCGTCCTCCACCAGGAGCAGGTTCAGGGAACGGCTCGGGCCGGGAGCTGGAGACTGAAAGGCCGGAGCGTCCGCTTCCGTTCCCGTACCGACCACCAGGAAAAAACGGATGGACGTGCCCTTGCCCGGCTCGCTGTCCACTTCGCAATTGCCGCCCATGAGCTCTACCAGCTTGCGGACGATGGGCAGCCCCAGGCCCGTTCCCTGGTAGGTCCGGGTCAGGGAGCCGTCCACCTGGGAGAACGGGGCGAAGATGCGCGAAAGGTCCTTTTCGGCGATGCCTATGCCGGTATCGCGGACGGTGAAGAGCAGCCGCTTGCGGCCGGGCGCGGGATGCCACAGCTCGCACACCTCCACGATGATGCTTCCCTGCTCCGTGAATTTGACCGCGTTGCCCACCAGATTGAAGAGGATCTGGCGCAGCCGGCCCGCGTCGCCGAGATAGCGCCCGCGCGCCGACGGGTCGATGTCGGCGCGCAGTTCCAGCGCCTTCTCGCCCGCCTGCAACTGGAAGAAATCAAGGCTGTTCCCCACCAGCTCGACCAGGTCGAAGGGGCCTTCCCGGATGTCCAGCTTGCCCGCCTGAATCTTGCTGAAATCGAGCAGGTCGTTGAGCACGCGCAGGAGGTTGCGCGAGGAATGCAGGGCAATGTCCACGAACTCCCGCTGTTCGGGAGGCAGGCCCGCCGCCTGCAGCAACTGGAGCATGCCCATGACGCCGTTGAGCGGAGTGCGCACCTCGTGGCTGATATTGGCGATGAACTCGTCCTTGACTCGGTTGGCCGTCTCGGCGGCTTCCTTGGCTTGGACCAGCTTCTCCTCGAACCGCTTGCGGTCGGTGATGTCCGTATGCGTGCCGACCACGCGCCGGGGCCGCCCCGCCCGGGTCCAGGCGATGGTCTTGCCCCGGGCCAGAATCCAGGTCCAGCCCCCACTCTTGTTGCGCAGCCGAAGCTCGGAGCGAAACTCCCTGCCGGACTGGATACGGGCGGAGACCTCGCGCAAAACCGCCTCCCGCTCGTCGGGATGGAGCAGTGAGACCCAGGACTCGTAGGTTGCCGGGAAGGCACCGACTTCGTAGCCGAGCATGGTGAAATATCCGGGGCTGAAATAGATCTTGTCCGCGTCTATGGACCAATCCCACAGCCCGTCGCTGGTGGCCTCCAGGGACATCTGCAACCGTTCATCGCTCTCCCGCAACCGGATCCGCGCCCGGCGCAGCCGCGTCACGTAGGCCGACAGCAAACCGATCAGCGCCAGCAGAACGGCCAGGACCGCCAATCCCAAGGATAACTCCAGGCGGTAGGTTTCCCATAGGGAGGGCGCCCGGTGCAAAAGCTGGCTGTCCTCGGGCAGAGCGTCCGGGTCGATGCCGAACCGGTCGAGAACCCGGGCGTCGAAAACGTATCGATTGGCATCGCCGCCCTCGACCACCGGGATGTCCCGGACGGGCGTGCCGCCCAGGATGTCCAAGGCCATGTGCGCGGCCCGCCGCCCCTGCTCGAAATGGGAAATGATCCGGCCGCCGAGCACGCCCTGCCCCAGACCGTGCTCCCACAGGCTGTAGACCGGAACCGGCGCGCTCGCGAGAATCCGCTTGAGCCCTTCCTCGAAGGACACGGTCTCGCCGGCGGCATCGCGGAAAGCGGAGAGCAGCAAGACGGCACAGGACGGGTCCAGCCCGCGCAACCGCTCCGCCAGCCCCTCCCAGGTCAGCTGGGCCAGGGACAGGACGGCCAGCTTCCGATCCGGAAACCGGGGACGCGCGGCCACGCAGGTCAACAGGTCCACCCCGCCGCTGGGGGTGTCGTCGGCCACGGCGTACACGGTCCGCACCTTGGGCTGGAGCCGGAATACAACCCGCAGGGTGTCTTCCATGGAGACCGCTTCGACGACCCCGGTGAAATAAGCGTCCATGTCCAGGGCATGGGCCAGGCCTTGATCATTGACTCCGAAAAAGACCACCGGGGTGTCCGGGAATAACTCCGAGCGGTTGTCGATGGCGAAGTGCAGGGCGTTGTCGTCCGCGGTCAGAATCACTTCGTAGCGCGGCAGCCGGGCCTGCTTGGAGACCAAGAGGTCATGAAAGGCGCGGACGTCGGAGGGCGCGCCGAACCGCTTGGAGTCCATGAACTCCACATCCAAGGCCACATCCGCCGGGCGGAACACCGAGGACACGCCTTCAATCTGGCGAAAGAATGTCGGGAAACCGGGATGGTAGGAACTGATCAGCAACGCCCGGGGGCCGCCCCAGGCAGGCCCGACCAGGCACAGGACGAGCAACCATACGGCAACGACGGGAAAGAGCACTCCCCCGGCGCCGCGGGACAAGCCCCGCTTTTTTACCTTGTGAGCCATCAGCCCCCCTCCGCTCATTGCCGCCGGTTCTCCTCCCCCTAGTCACGGGTCATTATACCGAGCAATTATTTCTTTTGCGGCGGACGACCCGCCGCCAAGGGAAAAATGCCCCGGCAAGGGGCGGGCGGACGAAAAGGAGCCTTGCGGCGGCTCAAGGGAACCGGGGCCAGACGCTAGGGCAACAGCTTCTCCAGACGTTCGGCGATAAAGGCCTGGATCTCGGCCAGGCGAGCCTCGTCGGCGCTCTTCACGGTCTTGGCCTTTTCCGCAATGTCTTCGTCCCCCAGCCCGCTCATCATGCCGACGGCGAACTCGTCCACTTCTTCGTCGGCCGGGACCAGGCCGCAACCGCCCACCGCGCCCACGACCTCGCCATCAACCACCACGGGCACGCTGACCCGTATCATGCCCGCATCGCAATATTCCACGAACGGCTTTCCCTGCTTGAGCAATTGGGTGAACATCTGCCCGGCCGTGGCGCAAATGGAGGAAAAGCCCTTGTCGTCGTCGCGGATGGCCCGGCACAGGTCGTTGCCCCAGGTGGAGCCGAAGAGCCGGTGGCCCTCCCCGTCCATGATATCGGCATTCAGGCCGAAGCGGTCGTGCAGCTCCCGCTGCAGCTTGACCAATTCCTCTTCCGGTACGAGATCCTTGAGCGTCATGGGAATTATCCTCTAAGGTTGTTCAGGCGAAAATCCATCTCATTTACCGGGAATCTCCGGGCTTCGCAAGTAATGCGCCACGCACGGTTTTTGGTTTTCACTCCGGGGAAAACCCGCTAGAATCTGGGGCGGAGATCGACAATGACCAATACGTTCAAGGACAAATTGCGCGCCATGACCTTCGGGGTCCCGTGGAACATAGCCATGCTCACGCTCGGCTCCTTCCTCATCGCCTTCTCGGTCAAGGCCATCGCCGTACCCCACGGTCTGCTCACCGGCGGCATGTCCGGCATCGCGCTGCTGTGCTACTACGCCTTCGGCGGACTGACCACGGGCCAATGGTACTTCGCCCTGAACCTGCCCGTGTTCGTGCTCGGCTGGGTCTTCGTCAGCAAACGGTTCTTTTTCTATTCCTTATACGGCATGGTCGCCTCGTCCGTGTTTATCGACGCCATCCCCTACTCCCTGCACATCAACGACGTCTGGCTGGCGGTCATCACCGGAGGCGGCATCATGGGCGCGGGCGTGGGCATCGCCCTGAGAACGCTCGGCTCCACGGGCGGGTCCGACATCCTGGCCGTGATCTGCAAGGAAAAGTTCAACATGTCCATGGGCTCCTTCGAGTTCTGGTTCAACATGCTCGGCTTCATCGGCGGTTTCGTCTACCTGGACATGAACATCGTCTTCTACTCCATCGCCATGACCTTCGTCACCGCCTTCGGCATCGAGTACGTGCTCGGCGTGTTCTCCGAGCGCAAGATGGTCATGATCGTCTCGGACCATTTCGCGGCCATCAACGCGGCCATCCTGACCGACCTGGACCGGGGCGTGACCATCCTGGAGGGCACGGGCGGCTACACCGGCGAGCCGCGCAAAGTGATCATGACCATGATCTCGTCCATTCAGCTCAAGGAACTGGAGGAACAGGTCTACACCATCGACCCGAACGCCTTCTTCATCATGGGCTCGGGCTTCCACGTCCAGGGCCAGGGATTCTCATCGAGGAAGGTGTATTAGATGATCTTCTCCTCCGAAAAGACGGAAACCCGCCCGCCCCGGACCATCGGGCTGATCACGGACTTCGGCCTGACCGACCCCTATGTGGGCCAGATCAAGGCGGTCCTGGCGCGCAAGGCACCGGGCTGCCAGGTGGTGGACATCTCCCACGGCGTGGCTCCGTTCAACGTGGCCCAGGCCGGGTTCTTCCTGGCCGCCAGCTACGAGCATTTCCCCAAGGACGCGGTCATCCTGGCCGTGGTCGATCCCGGCGTGGGTACGGACCGGCGCATCGCCTGCCTGGAAATCGGCAACCGGATGCTGGTGGCCCCGGACAACGGGCTGCTCTCCCTGGCCCTGAACCGCACCTGGTCCGAGGTGCGCGCCTTCGACCTGACCCGGGCCATGGACGCGCCCAAAAAGATCTCGCACACCTTCCACGGGCGGGATGTGTTCGCGCCCCTGGCCGCCTGGCTCGCCCTGGGCGGCAGGCCCGAGGGCGTGGGCCCGGAAATGGATCCCGCGGACCTGGTCACCCAGACCTGGTCCCATCCCGAAGTGGAGGCCGGGCGGGCCCTGGGCCATGTGGTCCACATCGACCGCTTCGGCAACTGCGTGCTCAACCTGGAAGCGGGCAGTCTGGGCACCCCGGACGGCCTGCACATGGAATCCCCGTCGGGCGGCCCCCTGGCCTACGCAATCAAATACGCCGACATGCCCGAGGGCGAACCCGGCTTGCTTGAAGGAAGCCAGGGTTTTCTGGAACTGGCCGTGAACCAGCGGTCCGCCGCGAAACGATTCGGCCTGTCCATGGGCGACCCCGTGGAACTGGCCTGGGAGGCATAACGTGCCGCACGATTTCTTCGACACCCTAGGCTTCCTGACCCGTCTCGCTCCGGCGCGGGTCATCCCGGAATCCTCCATGAACCGGTGCATCCGCTGGATGCCCCTGGCCGGACTGGTCCTCGGCCTGATCATCGCCCTGCCGTTGCGCCTGGGCCTGTTCGCCGACTCCCCGTGGGTCCAGGCCTGGCTCGTGGTCGCGGCCTCCATCTACCTGACGCGCGGGCTGCACATGGACGGCCTGGCCGACGTCTGCGACGCGGTGACCACCCACACCGACCCCGCGCGGTTCTGGGAGGTGGTCAAGGACAGCCGCACCGGAGCCTTCGGAGCCATGGGCCTGGTCATGGCCCTCGCCGGGCAGGTCATCCTGTTCCACACCATGCTCGCCCACGGCCAGTACTGGGCCGTGGCCTGGGCCTTCGTCCTGGGGCGGGCGGCCGCAGTCTGGCTCGCCTACCACGTGCGCCATCTGGTCCGCCCCGGCCTGGGCAAACTCTACATCGACGGAGCCACCCTGGGCGTGGCCCTTGCCGCCACCCTGATCACGTTCGCCGCCGGGTGGATCATGATCGGGCTCGCCGCCACATTGGCCTCCACGATCATCGTCACCCTGCTTCTGTTCGGCCTGTTCCGCCTGGCCGAGAAAGTCGGCGGGGCCAACGGCGATTTCCTGGGCTGCGCCGTGATCCTCGGCGAACTGGCCGCCGGTCTGGGGTTCGCCCTGGTCATGTAGCCGTTCGCCGCGCCCCCCGCCCCGGCGGCATCTCCCGCATGGAGGGAAGAGAGGCGTGTCGGGCCGCTCATTGTGCCTTGGCAAGAGCCCCCGGCCTCGGTAGGATGTTCCCGTAAACCGACATCCCGGAGGATTCCATGCCGACCCGATTCATACTCCCGTCCACCCTGCTTCTGGCCCTGTTCCTGGCGCTGCCCGGTTGCGCGCCCAAAATCAAGATATTCGCCTCCCAGGCCACCGAACCCCTCAAGGAATACGTGGTGGACGGCGAGGGACCAGGAAAAATCGCGCTCATCCACCTGCGCGGCTTCCTGACCACCGAACCGGCCCGGGGCATGCTCCGCTCCCAGCCCAGCCCGGTGCAGGAGATGGTCAACGATCTCAAGCTGGCCGAGGCCGACGAGGACGTGGGGGCCGTGGTCGTGGCCATCGACTCCCCCGGCGGGACCACTACCGCCTCGGACGTGCTCTACCATGAACTGACCGCCTTCAAGCAGCGCACCGGCGTGCCCGTGGTCGTGGCCATGTTCGACGTGGCCGCCTCGGGCGGTTATTACGCGGCCTTGCCCGCCGACTGGATCGTGGCCCACCCCACGACCATCACCGGGTCCGTGGGCGTGGTCTTCATGCGGCCCAAGCTGAACGGGCTCATGGACAAGGTCGGCGTGGACGTGGAGGTTTCCAAATCCGGCCGCGACAAGGACATGGGCTCGCCCTTCCGGGCCACCACCCCCGAGGAGGAGGCGCTCTTCCAGGGCATCATCGACGACATGGCCGCCCGGTTCTACGCCCTGGTCCAGGAGCATCGCCACCTGACCCCGGCGCACCTGGAGACGGTCAAGACCGCCCGTGTGTTCACCGCGAACCAGGCCCTATCCATCGGCCTCATCGACCAGATCGGCTACATCCAGGACGCCTTTGCCAAGGCCCGCTCGCTGGCCGGTCTCGACCCCGACTGCACGGTAGTCACCTACCGCCGCGACCTCTATCCGGACGACAATCCGTACAATACGCTCGACTCCGCCGAGCCGTACAAGCCCAGCCTGCTGGGTTTGGATGCGAGCTTCATTCTGCCGCCGCGCGCCGGATTCTGCTACGTCTGGGCGGGGGGCGTCACGCGATAGAGGAGCGTGCGTTTCTGTGGTGCGGGTGCGGCACGGCGCGAGAGCCAGTGAGGCGGCTGAAGCCACCTCCGCTTTTGGAGAGCCGCCGTGCGGGGCTTTGCCCCGCACTCGCTCCATGCCCTCCCGGCGGGGTCCTTTTTTTGCCGGCCCAAAAAAAGGACGAAAAAAAGGGCCCTGGAGGGGACGCGGCCGCCCGGGGGATCGAGCGCAAGAATCCGATCCGCTTGGGGCGGCTCCCTCTGTCTAAAGATATAGTGCGGTTCCCGGAGCGGAGCCTTTCCTTTTAACGCGGTCCGGCTCCCGCTGGAACAGGAGCCGCCGCCCCTTCGCGGTCGGCTTCTAACGCTCGATCCAGGGCTCGTTCGGCGTGGTGAAGAGGGGTGGGGGGACGCGAGGGAAGTTGCCATGACCGGGAGACCGATGAGAGCCGCTGTCGGGTGCGGAGCACCCGAGGCGCTCCAGGAGGGGGGCCGGGGGGTGTTGCGGGTGGAACTGTTGTTGGGCGGGACGCGGTTACTTTTTGTAAGACGAGTACGCAGCACCATTTTTAATGGCGATTTTTCGCTCTCGCGCATTCTCGCACCACGAATGCGCAGCCCCAATTCCGCCCCCACTCCTCCCCAAAACCGGATCAATTGCGNCTCTCGCGCATTCTCGCACCACGAATGCGCAGCCCCAATTCCGCCCCCACTCCTCCCCAAAACCGGATCAATTGCGCCAGCCCAACCCCCTTACGCAGAACACCAATCGGAAGCGAACCCTCGAGCCCGTGTCCGGCGAGCGGACGCGCAGCTTTGATCGAGTCTGCGCAGCAGACATCTATCAAACCAGAGAAAGCCGCCTTCGGGCTCTTGGGGCCTCTTCCGCGCGGCAGCACCAATAGCGCAGTTTTTGCTTCCTTTTTTCTGCGCCAGCAAAAATGGAAGTCGCCGGAAAGGCGAAACCACAACGTAAGGAGGACAACCCGAAGCCCCGACGCGGAAGCGCGGCCCAACCTTCCGTCAGCAAACAGATTTTTCCTAGTTTCGGAAACGCGGACAAATTCCCGCA
The DNA here is from genome assembly GCF_017351175.1 of Desulfovibrio sp. Huiquan2017. NCBI lineage: Bacteria > Pseudomonadati > Thermodesulfobacteriota > Desulfovibrionia > Desulfovibrionales > Desulfovibrionaceae > Desulfovibrio > Desulfovibrio sp. Huiquan2017. Next base: position 202,590 of record NZ_JAFMPN010000007.1, read on the forward strand.
CCCCACCCCTTCAAGACAAGGCTAATCGCGCCCGCCCGATTCCCTTACGCAGAACACCAATCGGAAGCGAACCCTAGAG